>NZ_JAMYPB010000025.1:0-85886 GCF_040320135.1 Mesorhizobium sp. M0772
CGCCGCGCGGCGGCCGCCGCGGGCGCCACCGCCGGCAGCTTGGTCATGACGAAGCGGTGCACCGGCTCGCCGCTGGCGGGATGGCGGCGCTCCGTGCTTTCCGGCGCGGCAAGCAGCGCGCGGCTGACAATCGAATGCCAGGTGCCGGTGCTGGGCTGACGCTTGCCGTGATAGCCGCAGACGATCAGCCGGTCCTCGGCGCGCGTCATGCCGACATAGAGCAGCCGGCGGTATTCGTCGTCGGCAAGCTCCCGCGCCCTGGCCGAGGCCGCCTTGGAGAAGCCGTTCGCGACATCGGCGGCCGAGCGCCAGAGATAGCCCTTGCCGTCGAAATTGCGGCCCGAAGCGTCGAACGGCATCAGCCGCGGCAGATGCTGGTCGCTGAACGGCGCCGACCCGCCATCGACCAGGAAGACAACAGGCGCTTCCAGGCCCTTGGCGGCGTGCACGGTCATCACGCGGACCTCGTCGCGCGTCTGGTCCATCTCGCGCTTGATCTCCGGGCCGGTGTTCTCCAGCGTCGCCAGGAAAGCCTCCAGCCCCGGCAGTCCGGTGCGTTCCTCGGCCAGGCAGAAACTCAGGAATTCGTCGAGGATGTCGCCGGCTTCCGGTCCAAGCCGGGCGATCATCTTCTTGCGCAGGCCGTCGCGAGCCAGCACCCCGGCGTAGAATTCGAACACCGGCCGGAACGCCGCCTCGTTGGCCCAGCCGTCGAGCCGGGCAACGACATCGGTCAGCGCGGTATTGTCGCCAGCATGCTGGCGTAATGAGGCGATCAGCGATGTTCCGGCTGGCCGTCCGGCGCCAAGCGTAAAAAGCGTCTCCTCCGACACGTCGAAAACCGGGCTGCGCAGCACGGCGGCGAGCGACAGGTCATCCTGCGGCTGGATGAGGAAATGGCCGAGTGCGATCAGGTCCTTGACCGCGATGTGGCCGGGCAGGCTCAGCCGGTCGGCGCCGGCGACGGGAATATCGCGGTCCTTCAGCGCGCGCGACAGCGCATGGACGAAGCGGTCGCGCTTGCGCACCAGCACAAGAATGTCGCCGGCCCTCAGCCTGCGTCCCTTGCCCTCGATGATCTCGCGGTTTTTCAGCCAGGTCTGGATGGTCGCAGCCACGTGCTCGGCCACCCGCACAGCCGGCGCGCTGGCATGATTGACCGGCAACGTCCAGTCGTCGGGCTCCTCGACGGCGTCAGCGCCGAGCGACGGCCAGACCTCGACATAGCCCGGCGCATCGTTGCGGATCGCCTTGTGGTCGAGCGGGTCGGGATCATGGCTGATGCCGCGCCGCACGCCCGGCTCGGCAAAGACACGGTCGACGGCGGCAAGCACGTCGTCGGTCGACCGGAACGACCAGGTCAGTTTCAGGTCGGCAAACGAAGCATTGGCGGCGTTCACGCGTCCGGAAAACAAGAGCCGGCTGTCGGCGAAGGAATCCGGCGCGGCACCCTGAAAGGAATAGATCGACTGCTTTTCGTCGCCGACGGCGAACACCGTGCGATTGGTCGTGCCGCGCTGGCCGTGGCCGGCAAAGAACTCCTCCGCCAGCCGCTTCACCACCTCCCATTGGTCGGGGCTGGTGTCCTGCGCCTCGTCGAGCAGGATGTGGTCGATACCCTGGTCGAGCTTGTACTGCACCCAGGGTCCGGCATCCGGCCGCGCCAGAAGGTTGACGGTGCGGGTGATGAGGTCGTTGAAGTCGAGAAAGCCGCGGCTGCGCTTCAGGCGCTCGTACCGCACGATCAGCCAGTCGGCTATGGTCAACGCCGCGACCGTGCCTTCCAGCATCCGGAACAGCGCCAGCCGGTCGGAGACCTCTGTTATCGCCTTGACGGCCGCCAGATAGCGCTCGGGAAGGTCGGGCAGCCGGCCGAGCAGCGCCTTCTTGAACAACTTTGAGGGATCATAGGGGTCGCCATCGCCCTTGAGAAAGGCTTTGCCGAGCATCTGCAGCCGGCGGATCGGGTCCGTCTCGGCAAAGGCCAAGCGAGCATAGGGCAAGAGATTGTTGAGCACGGTGCGGGCGTCGGTGGCCTCGGCGGCACTGGAAAACACTGCAAAGAAGTCCGGCAGGAAACCAGGCAGCGGCCATGCCGATGCCGCTATGTCTTCGGCGCTCTGCCCGGGGCGAAAATGGAATTCGTCGAACAGGGCCTGAAAGCCGGCGCCCTCGCGCCTCACCGCATCGATGAAGCCGCGTAAACCGTCGCGCTTGCGCACGATTTCGGCGAGCAGCGTATCGAGTCCGTGTTCGCCGCCGCGCTCCAGCACGGTGGCAAAGGCCACGGTCAGTCCGGCGTCTCCGGCTGACGTGCCCGAAATCATGTCGCGGCGGGCGCCGGCAAACAGCGAGGCCTCCATCTGCGGATCGAGCATTTCGAAATGCGCCGGGATGTTGGCCTCCAGCGGAAATTGGTGCAGCACCGATTCGCAGAAGGCGTGGATGGTCTGGATCTTCAGCCCGCCCGGCGTTTCCAGCGCTTCGGCAAACAGCCGGCGCGCCCGCCGCATCGTGTCGCGGTCGGGTCGGCGGCCGGCCACCCCCACAAACTCAGTGGCAAGCGCGGCAGCGCCGAGCGCCGTCCATTCCGACAGGGTCGAGAACACGCGGTTCGACATGTTGGCGGCGGCCGCCCGCGTATAGGTCAGGCACAGGATCTTCGACGGATCGGTGCCGTTGAGCAGCAGCCGGATGACGCGCTGGGCCAGCACATGCGTCTTGCCCGAGCCGGCATTGGCCGACACCCAGGCCGAGTTCTTCGGGTCGGAGGCGCGCGCCTGGCTGGCGGCGGTTTCGCTGGGGATGGGATAGGCTTTTTTCATGCCTCCCCCGCCTCGTCATCGCTGTCGCCGCCGGCCGACCATTCGAGCACGCGCGCCAGATGGTCGTAATCGCCATCGCTCTCGCCCTCGCGAAAAGGCAGCGCCCGCGACAGATAGCCGGTCGTCGGATCGGCATAATGGACCAGCAGCTTTTCCAGCCGCGCCCAGGCCTCCTCGGCGAGGTCTTCGGCGGTCCGGGGCTGGCGGTTGTAGTCGAGGATGGATTCCTCGAACACTTCGCCATTCGGCTTCAGCCGCACGAATGCAAGCTGCGAGGGTTCGCGCGCGCCAAGCCCCTTGAAGGCGCCGCGCCGGAGCAGCGCCCCTTCGAGCGCCAGCTGTGGCGCCAGCAGCGTGTGCGCCTGCGCCTTGGATGGCGAGGAGCCGGTCTTGTAATCGAGAATGTCGGCCATGCCACCGGCCAAAAGGTCGACGCGGTCGGCATAGCCGGACAGCGTCACACCGGTACGGCCGACAGCCGTCTTTTCGGCGCGCTCCTCGGCATGCCGCCGGGCGACGGCAGGGGCGCGGCCGCGCTCCCATTCGATGATGTTGGCGGCGAGCTTTTCGAAGCGCGGCCACCACACCGCCTCGACGTCGGCGGGCAGGGCGATCTCGGCAAAGCAGGTCCGGCCGGCAGCGATGAGGCGTTCCAGAGCTTCGGGCGCGCGGGGATCCGCCACCTCTGTCGAGAACAGATGCAGGATGTCATGAAACAGCGTGCCGCGCTCGGCCGCGCCGGGGTCGCGGATCACCGGCTCGAGCGGCAGAAGGCTCAGAATACGCTTGGCATAGACCGCATAGGGGTCGCGGCGCAGCGTCTCGATCTCGGTCACCGAGAAGTGGGTGGGCCGCATGCTCAGCGGCGGTTTCGGCTGCGGTCGCGGCGCGAAATGCTGCCGCTCGCCGGCATCGAGCGCGCGCGCCCAGGCAAGCAATTCGTCGCCGCGTCCGCGCAGTGCGGCTGCAGGATCCTTGCCGATGAAGGTGAGGATGCGCTGCAACCAGCGCGACGGCACCGCCGGTGCGTCGCTGGCGCGGGCGGAGCGCGTCAGCACCACCTTTTTCGCCCCCATCGCCATCTGGAAGTCGTGGGCGGCAAGGCCGATGCGCCGCTCCGGCGGCTCGAGATCGATGCCGGCCTTCATCAACCGCGACATGAAGCGATCGCTTTCCGGCTTGCGTGGCCACACGCCTTCGTTCAGCCCGCCAATGACAAGCGTGTCGACGCTCTGCAGCCGTGCCTCCAGCGCGCCCCATATCGCGATGTTGCGGTCTGTGCCTTGCCCCGGCTTGACCGTTTCCGGTGCTACCAGCGCGTCCATCACATCAGGCCATTCGTCGGCCGGGAAGTCGAACGATGCAGACGCGGCGACCACACCGCGCAGCAGCTCGGCGAGTTTCTCGCCGGCGTCGCCGGCATAAAATTCAGCCAGGCTGCCCTCCGCCGTGCGGCCGAGATTTTCCAGCGCGGCGACGCTCGCTCTGGTCAACGCGACGAGATCGGCATTCTCTTCACCGCGAAAGGCAGTCAGCGGCGCCAGCGCCGCCACAAGCCTGCTCAGCATATCGCGGGCATCGTCGATGCCGCGCACGCTCAGGCGCGAAAACCAGAAGGGCTGGCGCTTGTCCCCGCTCAGCCCGGCGAGACGCTCCTCGAACAGTGCTGGCAAGGCGGCGATGTCGGGGCGTCCGGTGCCGCCGCGCAGCGCCACGAGTTCGATGAGCTCGGCGGCATGGCGCACGCCGGTGCGCTCAAGTCCGAGCCCGAGCAGCGGATGCTTGAGCAGCGACAAAAGGTCGACGGGATCGCCGGGCCGGAATACCGCGTGAAGTGTGAGCCGCAGCAGGCTGGCTGCAGGCGTGTTGGCGAGCGGCGTGCCGCCGGAATCGTCAGCGATCACACCGAAGCGCAACAGCTCAGCCGAGACGCGCCGCGCCAGCCCGCGGTCGCCGGTAACGAGCGCTGCCCTGTGCCCCGGCTGTTCCACGGCGGTTTTCAGCGCGATGGCGATCGCCGCCGCCTCGTCGCGTTCGCTGGCGGCTTCGACCAGCGTCACGTCGGCGAAGGCCTCGGCGATGTCTACGGCGTTGAAGCATATGCGGGTCTCGGCCCATAATTCCGTGGTCTCGGCCGGCCGCAGCGCCTCGCCGACAAGGGCCGCGCGGAGCGCCAGTGCGGGCTCGGCGGAGACCACTTCCTCGACATCGCCACGCAGCACGCCAATCTTGCCGATCAGCTTGGCCATGCCGTATTGCGGGTGGCCAAGCAGTGCCGGCCGCGCACCGGGCGCCCCAATCGCGGCAAAAGACGGTTCGTCCAGCATCCCATCGAGCCCGGGCAGCACCACGGCGCCGTTGGGCAGGCTGGCGACCGTGGCAAGCAGTTCGGCCGTGGCGGGAATAGAGCCCGTCGAGCCGGCGGCGATCACCGGGCCTTTGGGCGGGTTGCGTTCCAGCCGCTTCGCCTCGCGCCGGATCAGCGCATTGCGGTGCGCGGCCGGGTTGGAGCGGTCGCGCTCCTCCAGTAATTTCGGCCAGGCCTCGGTGACGATACGGAGGAAATCGAGCGTCACAAGCCACCATCCGGCAAGATTGCCGGTGACCAGATCGGCAAGCCTGGTCCAGTCCGTGCCTTCGGTTTCGATCTCGTCCATCAGCCGGGCGAGGTCACGCGCTAGCCAGATCGCATCGGCGGCGGAGGCCGGCACGACGATCTCTTCGTTGAACATATCAAGGACATGCGCCGGCAAGGTGCGCTTCCAGGCCCGCACCAGCGGCGCCAGTAGCAGCAGGCGTTCGATGGCTGCGATCGGCGGCGCCATTTCAAGCTCGGTCGGCGTGCCGGCGTCGAAGGCGGCTTCGTCCTCGTCGAACTCTCCGAGCGGGCGGATGACCGGCAGGATCGCCGAACGGCGGCTCCCTCCCGGTCCCGAAAGCGCGTCGACAAAAGTGCCGCGCAGCGCACGGGCCGCGCGCCGTGTCGGCACATAGATGGTGACATCAGCCAGCGCCAGCGGATCGCCGTCGAACCGGAAGCCGGGCACCAGCCGTCCGGCCAGCAAGGCCTCGGCCAGAGTCGGCAGGAATGGCGCTCCGGGCGGGATCGAAAGAACGCGGCGCGCGCCGCTCAAACCAACTTCGCGAGAGCGTCGGCGACCGCCGCTTCCGCCTGCGGAATGGCGTCGGGAGTGCCGACGGTGATCCAGCTTCCGCGCATCTGCATGCCGAACAGACGGCCAGAGGCGATTGCCTTGTCGAAATAGGTGTTGAGCGAATGCGCCCCGGCCGGCGCATCCCTGAAGATGGCGGGATTGACGATTGCCGCTCCGGCATAGATCAACCCGGCCGGATCGCCTTTCGAGCGCCGCAGGCCGCCATCCGGCGCCATCAGGAAATCCGTGCCGACACCGTGTCCGGTGGCCGAGTCGAGATCGGTAAGCATCAGCAGAATATCCATTTTCGCGCCGTCCCATGCAAGGGCAAGGCGCTCGAGGCTGGGCTGGCCGCTGTCGATCCAGAACGTATCGGCGTTGATGATGTAGAAGGGTTCGGCACCCAGCAGCGGCAATGCCTTGACGATGCCACCCGCCGAATTCAGCAGCGCGTCGCGCTCGTCGGAAATGACGATCTTTGGCGCCCGCCTGTGGGCGATATGGGCGACGATCTGGTCCGGCAGATAGTGCACGTTGACGATGGCTTTCTCGACGCCGGCCGCTTCGAGACTGTCCAGCCCCCAGTCGAGCAAGGTCCTGCCGGCGATCCGCACCAGCGGCTTCGGCATGGTGTCGGTGATCGGCCGCATGCGCTTGCCAAGACCCGCCGCCAGCACCATCGCTGTGGTCAAGGTCACGGGAGCCGTTCCTCCAGCAGGCCATGTGCCATGTAAAACTCCTTCAGCTGAGCCAGCGCCGGGTGCGCCAGCGCCCGCCTGAGATAATCGCGGATGCGCGGCAGGTGTCGGAGATAATAGGGCTTGCCGTCGCGCTTTTCGAGCCGCACGAAAATGCCGAGGATCTTTGAATTGCGTTGCGCCGCCATGATCGCATAGGCCCTGCGGAAGGCGTCCTCATCGAAGCCGACGGCGGCGTGCCGCGCAGCGACATAGGCGTCCACGGTCCGCTGCTCGATATCGGGCGAAACGGTGACGCGGGCATCCATGGCCAGCGACGCAACGTCATAGGCCGCAGGACCCATCAGCGCGTCCTGGACGTCGACGATGCCGAGGCGGTCGTGGCCTTTGCGGTCACCGCGCCAGATGATGTTGGGCGAATGGAAGTCGCGCAGCATCAGCGTGTATTTCTGTGTGTCCAGCCGATCGAGAACCGCGTTCCATTCCCTGTGATAGCCGGCGCGTAAAGCCTCGCTTGCCGGGCTGCCGGTCACCATCGGCACATACCAATCGACCAAGAGATCGGCTTCGATCAGCATGGCGTCGCGATCGAACGGCGGCACCTCGTGGAAGACGCCCGGCACGGCCTCCATGCGCTGCGGCCAGGTCTTCCCATGCATCATCGCCAGCAATTCGGCCGCTGCCGCGTAGCGCTCGGCCACCGGCTCATCATTGCCGTCGAGAAAACCTTCCGAGCCCAGATGCTCCAGCAGCAGAAAGCCCCGTTCGAGATCCTCGGCATGGATTTTTGGGACACTGACACCTTGCGACAGCAGCGCCTTGTCGATGGCGACGAAAGCGGTGACCGACTGCGCCGTGTGGGCGATCACGGCATAGGGCTTGCCGTCGCGCACCGGCGGCCCCAGCACCAGCCGCGGCGAATTCATCAGCACGCGCGGCGCAAGGCCGGCGAGCGAAACAATCTCGTAAGAGCGCGCCGAGGCGTCGCCGACGAAATGACGCCGCGCGGCGTCGCCCCAACCGGCCGTTTTGAGGAAATCGCGCATCGCCAGCGATCGCGCCACGCGTTCGAAGGCAACGCCTTGGCCCGATAGTTTCGCCAATCGTCCTTCGTCCTGATGGACGAGTTCGATCCAGATCGACGTTCTCGGAAGAGCGGCCTCCGCCCGTTCCGGCCACTCGACAAGGGCAGCGCCCTGCAGCAGCGCCTCGTCGAAACCCAGCTCGTCCATCTCGCCGGCCGAGGACAGGCGATAGAGATCGAAATGGTGCACGGGGATGCGCGTGTCGTAGCTTTGCACCAAGGTGAAGGTAGGGCTCGGCACATCGAGGCCGGCATCATCGGCCAGCGCCCTGATCAGGGCCCGCGCCAGCGTCGACTTGCCGGCGCCGAGATCGCCCTTGAGCGCCAGCACGTCGCCCGGCCGCAGCGCCATGGCCAGGTCTTCGCCGAGCCTTGCGGTCGCAGCCTCGTCGGCGAGAAAACGCTCCAGCACAACAACAGTCATCGAGCGCGCTACTCGGCCGCGGCGCGGATGCCCGACGGTGCATCGGGGAAGGTGCAGATGACGGTGGTGCCCTTGTCCTTGCCGGTCTCGATGCGCACGCTGCCGCCGTGCAGCTCGACAAAGCTCTTGACGATCGACAGGCCTAAGCCCGCACCGCGCCGGCGCCCGCCATTGGTGCGCGGCTCGAAGCGGCGGAACACCGAATCGAGCAGGTCCGGCGGCATGCCGGGGCCGTTGTCATGGACGGAGAATTCCACACCTTGCTCCAAATGCCGGCAGGCAAGCGTGATAGTGCTCGCCTCCGGCGCGTAATTGGCGGCGTTGCTGAGCAGATTGTAGAGGATCTGGCGAACCCGGGTCTCGTCGCCGTGAAAACTCTTCGGCGCCGCAGCGGCGTCGATCCGGAGCTTGATCGAATGCTCTTGCAGCCGGTCGGCGACCAGTTCGGCCGCGGCCTCGATGGTGCGCTCGACGCTTACTTCCGAAATGTCGAGCTGCATGATGCCGGCGTCGACGGTGGCGAGGTCGAGTATGTCGTTGACGATGGTGAGCAGCACCGAGGATGACGAGCCGACATGCTCGACATATTCGCGCTGCTTTGGGCTGAGCGGCCCGGTCGCCGGCAGCGACAGAAGCTCGGTAAAGCCGATAATGTTGGTCAGCGGCGAGCGCAGCTCGTAGGAGACGTGCTGCACGAACTCGTTCTTCAGCTGGTCGGATTTCTGCAGCGCTTCGTTCTTGTCCTTCAGCGCGCGCTCGACATTGACGCTGTCGGTGACGTCCACAAAGGTCATCATCACCTGGCCGTTGGGCAGCGGGATGACGGCGTAGCTGAGCACTGTGCCGTTCTTCAGTTCGGTCTGGCCATGGCGGTCGCGGCGCTCGTCGTCGAAACCGGTGATGGCGGCGACGAACCCGCCCCACGGGCTGTCGACGGCGCGCTGGTCGCTGAGATCGCGGATCGCCGAGACATGGACGTTGGGCTTGATCACATCCTGGCTCAGTCCCCACAGCGCGACAAAGGCCGGGTTCGACAGGCGCAGCCGCCCATCGGGGCCGAACACCGCGACGCCTTCGGCCAGATTGTCGAGCGTTTCGCCCTGGACCCGCACCGCCGTCTGGTAGCGGCTTTCCAGGTCCATCTTCTCGGTCAGGTTCTCGAACACCCAGGTCACGCCGCCCTTCGGCTGCGGGTTGGCCACCACGCGGATGGTCTTGCCGTCGGGCAGATGCCACCAATGCTCTTGCGATTCCACCGCGCGGTAGGCGCCAAGCAGGCCTTCTTTCCAACGCCGCCATTCCGGCTGCTCGGCGATCTTGCCTTCGCTGCGCAGCCGGTCGAGCAGCAGCGCATTGTCGGGCGCGCTGTGCAGGAAGCCCGGGTCCAGCCCCCACAGTTTCTGGAACGCCTGGTTGAAGAAGCGCAACTTTTCGTTGGCATCGAAGATCGCCACCGCCGTGTTGAGCTGGTCGAGCGTGTCGGCATGGCTGCGCACCGTGCGCTCATATTCGCCGCGAATGGTTTCGGTGGCGCTGGTGTCGCAGGCAAGGCCGGCCGAGCCGTCCGCACCGGCGAAGTCGGTGACGGCGAACACGCGGCGGTCGCCCTCGATCACCGTCGACAGCGTTTGTTCGAAGATTGGGCGCGATTTGTGCTGCGCGGCGATCTGTTCGCGCGCTTGGGCGCCGAGGAATTCCTTGGCTTCGCGCACGGCGGTCTCGGCGTTCGGTGCCTCGACCGCTCCGGCATAGGCACGGTTGACCCATTTCAGCCGCCCGTCGGTGGCGCGCAGCCAGGCCGGCATCGGCAAGGCGTCGAGCAGGCCGATCATGGTCTCGTAGTCGGCGGCCAGACGCTGGTTCTCGATCTTCAGCCTGGCTTGGCTCCTCTGAGTTTCCGACAGCGAGACGAAGCGCACCAGCACATGCGCGGCGCTCTTGCGGCCATGCACTTCAAGCGGCGCCCCGGCCTGCGATTCGATCACGAGATCAAAGGGTTTCGCTTTCTCGCGCAGACCAGCGACGGCATTTTCGAGCGCCGCCGCCGAGCGCGGCATCAGCCAGCGGCCGAAGGCGAGGAAGGCTGCACGGTCGTCCGGCGCACCGCTTTCCAGCGGCAGCGTGCCGATCAGCTCCGGCTTCTTGTTCTCCGACGCCCAGACGATGACGCGCTGGTCACGCAGATTGAGCAGCGCCTCGGAGCGCTGCAGCGCCGCATTGATGTCGGCAATGCGGGCTCTGAGTTCGACATTCTGCGCCGAGGTGCGGGCTCTTTCGCGGATCAGGAAGATGGCCGAGACCAGTGCCGCGCCCATGACGCCGACGAACATGGCGAGCTGGATGACTTCGACCGCGCTGACCGACAGTCCGGCCTTCTGCGCAATGGCCGGCTCGGCATGGGCGGCAAACGAGGTGAGCGGGCCGGCAAGAGCTGAGGTGGCAAGAAAGCCGGCGGTGCGGGCGCCGACGCGCCTCTTCAGGCCACCGCCTGTCGTGACGGAGCCATTGCTATCGGAATCGTCATGGCCGCCGGAAACGGCCGATCCCGCGCGAGGCGGGTTTTCCCCCGGCATGCCTTGGTCCTCTTCGCCGCCTGAATGCAAGACCGCCCAGATCAGGATCACGTTTGATGGAAACGCCCTTCTGACCTAACTCTTTTCTAAAGAGCATGATCTTTTCCGAAAACCGCTTCCCACTTTTCGCCGACGCGGTCCTTCGGTTCGAATCATGCTCTCGATGCGTACGCCGGCCTCGTCCCCGGCCCACGAATCAGCACAATAGCGCGTGCTGGAATCGGCGTGAAGAATCATCCGCGCAAAAAAGAAGCCGGGCGAAAAGTCAATCGCCCGGCTTCAATATCTAGTGGTAAACGCCGCTTTGGCTAATAGCGGTAGTGTTCCGGCTTGAACGGACCCTGCGGGGTCACGCCGATATAGGCGGCCTGTTCGCCGGAAAGTTCGGTCAAGCGGGCTCCAAGCTTGTCGAGATGCAGACGCGCCACCTTCTCGTCGAGGTGCTTGGGCAGCACATAGACCTGGTTCTGGTACTGGCCGGGCTTGGTGTAGAGTTCGATCTGCGCCAGCACCTGATTGGTGAACGAAGCCGACATCACGAAGCTCGGATGACCGGTCGCGTTGCCGAGGTTGAGCAGGCGCCCCTCGGACAGCAGGATCATCCGCTTGCCGTCCGGGAAGGTTATCATGTCGACCTGCGGCTTGACGTTGGTCCATTGCAGGTTGCGCAGCGACGCGACCTGGATCTCATTGTCGAAGTGGCCGATATTGCCGACGATCACCATGTCCTTCATCGAGCGCATGTGGTCGAGGGTGACGACATCCTTGTTGCCGGTGGTGGTGATGACGATGTCGGCGGTCGGTGCGGCATCTTCCAGCGTGACGACTTCAAAGCCGTCCATCGCCGCCTGCAGCGCGCAGATCGGATCGACTTCCGTGACCTTGACGCGGGCGCCGGCGCCCTTGAGCGAAGCCGACGAGCCCTTGCCGACGTCGCCATAGCCGCAGACGACCGCAACCTTGCCGGCCATCATGGTGTCGGTGCCGCGGCGGATGCCGTCGACCAGCGATTCCTTGCAGCCATATTTGTTGTCGAACTTCGACTTGGTGACCGAGTCGTTGACGTTGATCGCCGGGAACGGCAGCAGACCCTTCTTCTGCAGCTGGTATAGCCGGTTGACACCCGTGGTCGTCTCTTCGGTGACGCCGCGAATGGCTTCCTTCTGCTTGGTGAAGAAGCCGGGCGAGGCCTTCAGGCGCTTCTTGACCTGGGCGTAGAAGTATTCCTCTTCCTCGCTCTGCGGGTTGGACAGCACGTCCTCGCCGGCTTCGGCGCGGGCGCCGATCAGTATGTACATGGTGGCGTCGCCGCCATCATCGAGGATCATGTTGGAGAGGCCGCCATCGGCCCACTGGAAGATCCTGTCGGTATAGTCCCAGTACTCCTCGAGCGACTCGCCCTTGACGGCGAACACCGGGATACCGGCCTCGGCGATGGCCGCGGCCGCATGGTCCTGGGTCGAGAAGATGTTGCACGAGGCCCAGCGGATATCGGCGCCAAGCGCCTTCAGCGTCTCGATCAGCACCGCCGTCTGGATGGTCATGTGCAGCGAGCCGGTGATGCGCGCACCTTTCAACGGCTTCTTGTCGCCGAATTCTTCGCGGCAGGCCATCAGGCCCGGCATTTCGGTTTCGGCGATATCGAGTTCCTTGCGGCCCCAGCCGGCAAGCGAGATGTCGGCAACCACATAGTCCTTGCTACCTGTCATGGCAGTGCTCCGGTGCGATTTGTCTTCAGAATGCGCCTGCGCCACACGGCGCGTCGAAGGGCGCGGAATGCCGGCCTGACTAGCAGATCGCCGCCAAGACGACAATGGGATATAAAGAAATCTTTATGCGCGCATGTGGTTGCGGAGCATGATCCCGAAAAGTGGAAGCCGGTTTCGGACAAGATCATGCTCAAACAAAAAAGAGCTTCAGCACTCTTCGCCGAAGCGCGAGGCGACCAGCTGCTCCAGCGCGTCCATCGCCGCTGCGGCTTCAGCGCCGCTGGCTGTGACGCGGATCGAATAACCGGGGCTCGCCGCCAGCATCATCAGCCCCATGATCGAGGTGCCGCCGACCTTGAGACCATCCTTCTCGACATGGACGGTGGCGTCGAAGCCGCTGGCGACCTGGACGAACTTCGCCGAGGCGCGCGCATGCAGGCCGCGCTGGTTGACGATCGGGAACTCGCGCACGATCTCACCGGGCGACAGCGCGTTCATTTGCTGCTCAGCAGCTGACTTGCGACGTTGATGTATTTGCGCCCCGCGGCCTGCGCCTCGTCGAGCGCGGTCGCCATGTTGTCGCCCTTGCGGATCGACGACAGCTTGATCAGCATCGGCAGGTTCATGCCGGCGATGACCTCGGTGCGACCGGATTCCATCACCGAAATGGCGAGGTTGGAAGGCGTGCCGCCGAACATATCGGTCAGAACGATGACCCCGGTCCCGGTGTCGACGCGGCCGACGGCGTCGACGATATCGCGCCTACGCTGCTCCATATCGTCATCGGCGCCGATTGCCACGGTTTCGAAATTGTCTTGTGGCCCCACGACATGTTCCACGGCATGGCGGAACTCGGCGGCCAGTTGACCGTGCGTTACAAGCACGAGTCCGATCATTCTATGGTGGCTCCCGTCATCGCCGCTTCACAGGCGCTTTTTATGCTCGCCGGCCATCCCAGGCGGCGGGAGCGCTATCTTGTCGACGCGCGGCGCGTTGACAAGCCCAAAATTGCGTCGGCCATGGCCAATTTGACGCATTGCAGCAAAAAACCGGCGGCGGATCATACGAAAGGCGCAATCGCCAGCCGCGCCATTACCGCCGGCAAAGCCGCAGTGACGTTGCGCTGAACGAGGTCGATGCGCGGCACCACACAGCCGGCAATGGTCGCGCTCGACTCTTCCTGGAAACGCTCCACAGCGTTAGCGGCAACCAGCTGGATCGTAAGGTCGATGACTCCCACAGGTTGGAACAAAAGCGGCTTCGGACCAAGTCCGGGCACCTCTGCGAGGCCGGCAATGCTGGCTGGCGCATGGCAGACCAGCCGCCCGAAACGCGCCGCGCCAAACAGCTGGTCGTCGCCGATCAGCCGCGCAAACAGCCCGAGCCGGCTGAAATGGTCGATGAGCGCCAGCGCCAGCGTTGTCTTGCCCGAGCCGGACGGCCCGGTGATCAGGACGCCCCGCTCGCCAATCAGGACTGCGGTGGCATGGATGTTCTCGGGTTCCGCGGTGGGATCGGGCATGCGCAGCCGCGATCAGCCTTCGGCCGGCAGCGTAACGACGAAGCGCGCGCCCTTGATGTCGCCGGGCTTGGTGCCGGGGATGTTCTCGGCGGTCAGCGTGCCGCCATGGGCTTCGACGATCTGCCTGGATATCGACAGGCCAAGCCCCGAATTCTGGCCGAACGCCTCGCCGGCCGGGCGGTCGGTGTAGAAGCGCTCGAAGATGCGGTCGATGGCGTCGGCGCGGATTCCGGGGCCGTTGTCGTCGACGGTGACGATGTTGACCTTGCCCGAGCGTGCCAGGGAAATGGCGATATGGCCGTGGTCCTCCGGCACGAAGGAGCGGGCATTCTCGATCAGATTGGTGATGACCTGGCCGATCCTCAGATCATGGCCGGTGACGAAATAGCCTTTGACGCCTTGCGGCAGCTTGGCGGCCTTGAATTCGATCTCGACAGCCTTTTTGTTGCGCGTCGCTTCGCGCGACACGGCGACGAGATCGGTGATGAATTTCTTCAAATCGACCGTGGCGGCATCCTCACGCGCCAGTTCGGCGTCTAGGCGCGAGGCATCGGAAATGTCGGTGATCAGCCGGTCGAGACGCCGGACATCGTGCTGGATGATCTCCATCAGCCTGCCGCGTGAATTGTCGTTCTTGGCAAGCGGCAAGGTCTCCACCGCGCTGCGCAGCGAGGTCAGCGGGTTCTTCAGCTCGTGCGAGACATCGGCAGCGAAGCTTTCGATCGCCTCGATGCGGGCATAGAGCGCATTGGTCATGTCGCGCACCGCGACCGACAAATTGCCGATCTCGTCCTGGCGGTCGGAAAAGTCGGGGATCTCCTCGCGGCTCTTGACGCCGCGCCGCACCCGCACTGCCGCCGCCGATAGCCGGCGCAGCGGATTGGCGATGGTGGATGCGAGCAGCATCGACAGGATGGCGGTGACCAGGGCGGCGATGCCGAACACGCGCAAAATAGCCTTGCGCTCGGCGGCGACGATCTTGTCGATGTCGCCGCCTTCCGTCGACAGCATCAGCACGCCGAGAACGGCGCGGAAGCGCTGGATCGGCACCGCCACTGAAACGATCTGCTCGCCCTGTTCGCTCACCCGCACGATCGTCGACGGACTGCCGGTCAGCGCCTTGACCACTTCCGGGAAGGCCGCACCGTTGCCGCCGGGCTGCTCATGGTAGACGGGCAGGTCCTTGTTGCGGAAGAAGTCGAAGACGAATTTCTGCACGCGCTCCAGCATATCCGGCTGCTCGTCCTCGACCGGAGGCAGGTCGTAGCGCAGGATCTGGCCGCGCGAGTAGAGATGGCGCGAATCGAGCAGCAGATTGGCGTCGCGGTCATAGATGCGGGCCCGGGTGCGCGTCGGCGAAATCAGCCGCCGCAGCACCGGCGCGACGCGCTCGGGGTTGATCGGGAAATCCAGATTGTCGAGCTGGTCTGAGCCCGGCCCCAGGCTTTCACCGGCCTGCAGTTCGAGTAGTTTTTCCGGATCGATGCTGATCGAATCGGTCTCGACCGTTGCCGACGCGGCAATGGCGCCGGCGATGATCTCGCCCTGCGTCATCAGGCTTTCGACGCGGGCGTCGATCAGCCCGTCGCGGAAGGTGTTGAGATAGAGGATGCCGGTGACCAGCACGGCGAGGCCGGCCAGGTTGAGGAACAGGATGCGCCGGGTCAGGCTGGAAAAGATGTGGTGGCCGAGGAAGCGGCGCATCGGCACCGTCAACCTCGACAGGAATGCGGGCAGAATCCGCGACCGCCTGACAGCGCTCGTTCGTCTGCTCCGCTGTACATCCACTGCCATCGAATAGCAGCTCCCGCCTAGTCTTTGGTTTTATGCATGTCGTCGTCCCAAAAACCGCGACCACTTTTGGGCGACATGCATCAACTCAAGCTTCGCGGAACCGGTATCCGACTCCGTAAAGGGTTTCGATCATTTCGAAGTCGTCATCGACGGCCTTGAACTTCTTGCGCAGCCGCTTGATGTGGCTATCGATGGTGCGGTCGTCGACATAGACCTGCTCATCATAGGCGGAATCCATCAGCGCATCACGGCTTTTTACCACGCCGGGGCGCTGCGCCAACGAGTGCAGGATGAGAAATTCGGTGACCGTCAGCGTCACCGGCTCGCCCTTCCAGGTGCAGGTATGGCGTTCCTGGTCCATGACGAGCTGGCCGCGTTCCAGCGAACGGGCCTGCTGGCTGGGCGCCTTTGCCGCAGCTTCGCGGGCGCTGGCGCGGCGCAGCACGGCGCGCACCCGCTCGACCAGCAGGCGCTGCGAGAACGGTTTGCGGATGAAATCGTCGGCGCCCATCTTGAGGCCGAAAAGCTCATCGATCTCATCGTCCTTCGAGGTCAGGAAGATCACCGGCAGGTC
Source organism: Mesorhizobium sp. M0772 (assembly GCF_040320135.1). Taxonomy (NCBI): domain Bacteria; kingdom Pseudomonadati; phylum Pseudomonadota; class Alphaproteobacteria; order Hyphomicrobiales; family Phyllobacteriaceae; genus Mesorhizobium; species Mesorhizobium sp. M0772. Next base: position 16,359 of record NZ_JAMYPB010000025.1, read on the forward strand.
GGACTTCTGCCGCATCCGGCGCAACAGCTCCATGCCGTCCATGCGCGGCATCTTGATGTCGAGGATGGCGAGATTCGGCGGCCGCGCCGCCAGGCCTTCCAGCGCCGACGCACCATCCGTGTAGGTCTCGACGCGATACCCCTCGGACTCGAGGGCGATCGACACCGATGTCAGAATGTTGCGGTCGTCATCGACAAGCGCGATTGTTGCCATTTCAAGCGGCTCCCTCATGAGCTGTCCCTTCTGTCTTAGAGAAGGGGCTTTTGCAGGACAAATTAGGTACAAAATGTGGCACAGGCTCCACCCGCTGTCGCGGACGGCTTGCCGGCGGCCCCATTCAGAACCTCTACACGGGTTGGACGAACACTGTGTGCCAATCCTTTGGGCAACCACCGTGATTTTTTGCACATATAAACGATTTAAACAACTTTCAAAATTTTTAAATCGATTAATGATTTGATATCATTCGGGTTTTCTGGTTCTCACCGTCTCAGCCCCTAACGCGGGCTCGCCGGAAACGCGCCGGCAAAGTGCGGCGAATCCAGAAGAAGGGACCCTTAATGTCGGAAGTCGGCAAACGCAATTCTGCTTGCGCGATCGATCGTATCGGCCTGAAAACCACCGGCACGGTGCATTATAATTTTGGTGCGGCCGCCCTTTATGAGGCAGCGATCCGCCGTGGCGAGGCCCGGTTGACCGCCGGCGGCGCGCTGCTTGCCGAGACCGGCCAGCACACCGGCCGCTCGCCCAAGGACAAGTTTGTCGTCCGCGATGGCGCCACCGAGCCCCATGTCTGGTGGGACAACAACAAGGCGATTTCGGCGGGCCAGTTCGAAATGCTGCTCGCCGATTTCCTTGTCCACGCCGCGAATAGGGATCTCTATGTGCAGGACCTCGTCGGCGGCGCCGATGCCGAGCTGAAGCTGCCGACGCGGGTCATCACCGAATTCGCCTGGCACTCGCTGTTCATCCGCAATCTTTTGATCCGCCCGCAGGCCGCCGAGCTCGAGGATTTCGTGCCGGAGATGACGATCATCGACCTGCCGTCCTTCCGCGCCGATCCGGCCCGTCACGGCAGCCGCACCGATACGGTGATTGCGGTCGATCTCGCCCGCAAGATCGTGCTGATCGGCGGCACTTCCTATGCCGGCGAGATGAAGAAGTCGGTGTTCACCATGCTCAACTATCTGCTGCCGGAAAAGGGCGTCATGCCGATGCACTGCTCGGCCAATGAGGGCCCGGGCGGCGACGCAGCGATCTTCTTCGGGCTTTCCGGGACGGGCAAGACGACGCTGTCGGCCGATCCGTCACGTACGCTCATCGGCGACGACGAGCACGGCTGGGGACCGCACGGCATCTTCAACTTCGAAGGCGGCTGCTACGCCAAGACGATCCGGCTGTCGGCCGAGGCCGAGCCGGAGATTTTCGCCACCACGCAGCGTTTCGGCACGGTGCTAGAAAATGTCGTGCTCGACGCCGACCGCGTGCCGGACTTCAACGACGGCCGGCTCACCGAAAACACGCGCTGCGCCTATCCGCTGGATTTCATCCCCAATGCCTCGAAGAGCGGACGGGCCAGCCACCCGAAAAACATCATCATGCTGACCGCCGATGCCTTCGGCATCATGCCGCCGATCGCACGGCTGACCCCGGCGCAGGCGATGTATCACTTCCTCTCCGGCTACACCGCCAAGGTGGCCGGCACCGAGAAAGGCGTTACCGAGCCGGAAGCGACGTTCTCGACCTGCTTCGGCGCCCCGTTTATGCCGCGCCACCCCAAGGAATACGGCAATCTGCTGCGCGAGCTGATCGCCCGCCACGGCGCCGATTGCTGGCTGGTCAACACCGGCTGGACCGGTGGCGCCTACGGCACCGGCAAGCGTATGCCGATCAAGGCGACGCGCGCCTTGCTGGCCGCAGCGCTTGACGGTTCGTTGAAGGCGTCCGGTTTCCGCACCGACGCCAATTTCGGCTTCGAGGTGCCGGTTGCTGTGCCTGGCGTCGACAGCGCCATTCTCGACCCGCGTTCGACCTGGGCCGACAAGGCAGCCTATGACCGGCAGGCAGCGCGATTGGTCGGCATGTTCGCCGTCAACTTCGAGAAATTCGAGAGCCATGTCGATGCCGTCGTGCTCGGCGCAGCACCCCGCCTGCAGGAAGCTGCGGAATAGTCGAGGCGTCTTCACCGAAGCATCCTTGAAAGGCGCGATCTCGATCGGGCCTTTTCTTTTTTGGTCCGCCGCGCCATGACTGCGGCATGCCTATCGACGACATCATCATATCAGACGAAGCCGTAATCCATCCGGGCGACCTGCACGAGGATTTCATCCGCTCGTCGGGTCCCGGCGGCCAGAACGTCAACAAGGTGGCGACCGCCGTCCAATTGCGCTTCGACGCCGCCAATGCGGCTGGCCTGTCCGAACGCGTGCGCGCGCGCACGATCAAGCTCGCCGGCCAGCGCGCCACCAAGGACGGCGTCATCGTCATCGAGGCCGGCCGCTTCCGCACCCAGGAGCAGAACCGGGCCGATGCCCGGGTAAGGCTGACGGCGCTGGTCGCCAAGGCCGCGGAACCGCCGCCGCCGCCGCGCAAGAAGACCAGGCCGTCGAAAGGCTCGGTGGAGCGGCGGCTGCAAAGCAAGGCAGGGCGCGGCACGATCAAAAAGCTGCGCGGCCGGGTAGAGAACGACTAAGGACCGTGCCGACTGCGTGCATAAAGCGGCCTCCCCTTCGGAGCCGCAGCCGCAAGGTTTCACCATTGCCACAGAAAGGGAGACCGACAACGGTGGCTTTCGGGTCGCTGTTTCTGATTGGCGGTGGCATGGTTTCAGTATCAACCGGAGGCGAAGTCATGCTCGTTCTGCCCAAAGGCGTCCGCCACATGCCTGGTCATCTGTCCCGCGCGGCGCAGGAAGCGCTGGTCGAAGAGGTGAGGACCATTGTACAGCGCGCGCCGCTGTACGTGCCGGCGATGCCGCGGACCGGCAAGGAGATGAGCGTGCGCATGACCAATTGCGGCACGCTCGGCTGGGTCACCGACAAGGAGCTGGGCTATCGCTACCAGCCCACGCACCCACTCACCGGAGAGCCATGGCCGCCGATCCCGGACGCGCTGCTGCAATTGTGGCGGGAGGTCGCCGCCTATCCGAATCCGCCGGAGGCCTGCCTGGTCAATTTCTATACGCAGGACGCCAAAATGGGTCTGCACCAGGATCGCGACGAAGCCGATTTCTCGGCCCCAGTGGTCTCGGTGTCGCTTGGCGACGATTGCCTGTTCCGGGTCGGCCAAGTGACGGGCAGGGGGGCCACACGCGACGGCGGCACCAAATCGTTCCGCCTGAAAAGCGGCGACGTCGTCGTGCTCGGCGGCGAAGGCCGGCTCTGCTTCCATGGCGTCGACCGCATCTACCCGTCGACCTCGGCGCTGCTGAAAAATGGCGGCAGGATCAATCTGACGCTGCGGCGGGTGACCTTGCCTTGAAGAGGTGAGAGTGCATTCTTGCACTTACTGAACCACTGACCTTGCGAATGAAAAGTCCCTAACGGAATTTAAGGTTTCGGCCGCTAGTCTGCGCCAAAACGTCATCATTCCCGGTGTGGATACCATGCTCGAAATCGAATCCGAAGTGATTTGGCGCTACATTCGAAATGCCGCATGGCGCACGGTTTCGATCGCCCGCTCGGATGCATCGCTCTACCTGTTCATTGGCATCTACACTGCAACGGGGCTGGGGTTTCTGGCTTGGGTCGGCGCGCTCCATCGCACCGCATACCAGACCTACGTGCCGATATGGCTTATGGTTTTCGGTTTCGTGCTGCCGGCGGTATCGCTTCTCCTGGAAACCGGCTGGCTTTTGCATCGATTTGAGCGTCGGCGGAAATTTGCTGCGGGCAAGATGTTCTCAGCCGAGCGGATGGCGGTTCTCTTTTCCGGCATATGTCTGTTGATGGGCATCATGATTTTCCAAAGCACCTTCACCTCGGTCAAGAACGGCATGTCCGTCCTGTGGAAAGGTTTCCCCTATGATCGCGCCTTGGCAGATATCGATGCCTATCTGCATTTCGGCACTGATCCGTGGCGATGGCTCTACGTTATCGGCAAGCATGACTGGGTACGGGAATCCGTCGGATGGAACTACGACATGCTGTGGTTCATCATTTGCTACAGCATGCTGTTTTTCATGGTCACGTCACCACGCACCACGCATCTGAAGAGACGCTATGTGCTGTCCTTCATGGTGGTGTGGGTAGTCGTCGGAAACATCCTGGCCGGGCTGTTCATGTCGGCCGGACCGGCGTTCTACGGCTATGTCACCGGCGATGTGCCACGCTTCGGTGAACAGCTTTCGTTTCTTGCGCAAAGCCCGTCGGCGAGTTCCGCCGCCGTGTACCAGCAGTATCTGTGGACGCTCCAGACCGAGGGTGTGACTGGACTCGCGTCGGGAATATCGGCATTTCCAAGCGTTCATGTCGCCTTGATCACCCTGAATGCGGTGTATACCTGGGAGTACGACCAGCGGTTGGGCGCCATCGCATTTCTGTATGTCGCCTTCATAGTCGCGAGTTCGGTCTATCTTGGTTGGCACTATGCGATCGATGGTTATGCGGCGGTCGCGCTCACGATCGCCCTATGTGCGGCCGTCCGCAAGCTGGTACCCGACGGCGAAATCCTGATGCCAGGCCCGGCCCGGCAATCGGCGGCTGGCGGCAGCCGCCCGGAGGCGGCCGTCACAGTTTCCTGAGCGCCACTTCCTCGACAAGATGATTGGCGCCCTTGCGCAGGATGAGGTCGGCCCGCGCCCGTGTCGGCACGATGTTCTCGCGCAGGTTTTTCAGGTTGATGTTGGCCCACAAGCCTTCCGCAATGGCGCGCGCGGCGTCTTCCGAAAGCTGCGAATAGCGGTGGAAGAAGGAGTCCGGATTGCGGAACGCCGTCTCGCGCAGGCGCATGAAGCGGGCGATGTACCATTGGTGGATCAGCTTTTCGTCGGCATCTATATAAATGGCGAAATCGAAGAAATCCGACAGGAACGGCACGATCTTGCCGTCCTTCGGCAATTTGCCGGGTTGCAGAACGTTGATGCCTTCGAAGATCAGAATGTCTGGCCGGTCGATGGTGACGAACTCGCCGGGAATGACGTCATAGGTCAAATGCGAATAGACGGGCGCTCGGACATTGCGCTGCGCCGACTTGATGCCCGAGAGGAAACGCAGCAGCGCACCGACATCGTAGCTGTCGGGAAAGCCCTTGCGCTCCATCAGATTGTCTCGTCGCAACACCTTGTTGGGTAAGAGAAAACCGTCGGTGGTGATGAGATCGACCTTGGGGCTCGACGGCCAGCGCGCCAGAAGCTCCTTCAGCACGCGCGCCGTGGTCGATTTGCCGACCGCAACCGAACCGGCAATGCCGATGATGAACGGTGTCTTGACCACATCCAGCGCGTTGAAGAAGGCCTGGCGCTGGCGAAACAGCAACTGGCTGGCCTCGACATGCGCCGAAAGCAGCCGCGAGAGCGACAGATAGATGCGCTTGACTTCTTCCAGGTCGACCGGATCGTTCAGCGAGCGCAGACGGTTGATCTCGTCTTCGCCCAGCGTCATCGGCGTGTCGGCGCGGAAGTTCGACCATTGCTCGGCCGAGAAGAAACGATAGGGGGAATATTTCTCGGTCGGAGCGAGCTGGTCCATCGAGTTTCCTGCCCTCTAGAGCATGAGGCCGAAAAGTGTGAAGCGTTTTTCGGGCGACATCATGCTCCCTCTGTCAATTTAGAGACGGATTCAGATTTAAGGCCTCGGCCCGAAATCATCCGGCTCTAGCGGTCAGCCTTTCGGCCGGGATGCCTTTTCAGTGACGCCCGAACGGCCGGTGCGGCCCTCAAGCTCCTTCAGCACCTCGCCTAGCGAAACGCCGGCGATGCCAAGCACGACGAGCCAATGATATATGAGATCGGCACTTTCGGAAACGAGAGCATTTTTGTCGCCTTTGACGGCGGCAATCACCGTCTCGACTGCCTCTTCACCAAGCTTCTGCGCCGCCTTGTCGATGCCTTTGGCGAACAGTTTTGCCGTCCACGAGTCCGGGTCGCCGGAACGGGCGCGTTCGCCAATGATCGTTTCCAGATCGGACAGCGAAAATTCAGCCATGGCGCAGCCTACAGCCTTTGTGGAGTGGATTGAACCGGATAGTCCAGCCGCATCGGCAGCCCGGCCTCGGCCATATGCGCCTTGGCTTCCGCAATCGTGTAAGTGCCGAAATGGAAGATCGAGGCGGCGAGCACGGCGCCGGCATGGCCGTCGCGAATGCCCTCGACCAGATGGTCGAGCGTGCCGACGCCGCCCGACGCGATGACTGGCACGCGAACCGCATCGGCTATCGCGCGGGTCAGCGCAATGTCGTAGCCGGCCTTGGTGCCGTCACGGTCCATCGAGGTCAAAAGAATCTCGCCAGCGCCGCGATCGACCATTTTTCGCGCGAACTCGACCGCATCGATGCCGGTCTTTTCGCGGCCACCGTGGGTGAAGATCTCCCAGCGGCCGGGCTCTTTGGGCGCCGACACCCTCTTGGCGTCGATGGCGACGACAATACACTGGTTGCCGAACTTGTCGGCGGCTTCGGCGACGAAATCGGGATTCTTCACCGCCGCAGTGTTGATCGACACCTTGTCGGCGCCAGCCAGCAACAGTTTGCGGATATCGGCCACCTGGCGCACGCCGCCGCCGACGGTCAGCGGCATGAAGCATTGCTCAGCAGTGCGGGCGACGACGTCGAAGATGGTTTCACGGTTGTCGGACGACGCGGTGATATCGAGAAAGCAAAGCTCGTCTGCGCCGGCCGCGTCATAGGCTTTGGCCGCCTCGACCGGATCACCGGCATCGATGAGGTCGACGAAATTGACCCCCTTGACGACTCGGCCGTTCTTGACGTCGAGGCAAGGGATGACTCGGGCCTTCAGCATCAGCCCTTCTCCATCGTCGCCAGCAACTCGCTTAGCAGTTCGCCGACCAGCGGCGGAACCTCGGCCTGCGCATCGAACGCCGGATCATAGGCGGAAATGGTAATGCCGGAAATCGGCAGCAGGCCGGCCATGCCGCAGACAGCCTGGCGCAGCTGTTTCGGCTCCGGGCCGCCGGGCGTGGTGTAGCGGTTGGCCTGCAGCGCCCCGGGGTCGTGCACGTCGAGATCGAGATGCAGGTGCACCCGCTTCGCGTCCGGCGCCTTTAGCCTGCCGCAGGCCGTGGCCCAGTCCGGGCATTCGGTGCGGATGACCGGCAACGTCTTCAACAGCTCCGTTTCGGCCGGATCGAGATCGCGCGCGTTGACCAGCACGCAGCGCGCCGGATCGATCGGCCTGAAGCCGGGGATGGCCGAGGCCATCGGCTTCCAGCACAGGCCGAGAACCGTGGCCAGCGCCATGCCGTCGAGAAAGCCGAAGATGGACGTCTCCGGCGTGTTGAGATCGCCATGCTGGTCGGCCCAGATGATCGCATCGGCATCCTCGCCGGCAACCGCACCGGCCGATGTCAGGCAATTGCCGGCCAGCACGATGGGGAACCGGCCGCGGTCTATGGCGATGCGAACCTCGCCGGAGACGGCACCGCACACGGCAAAGCCGGTGGCGATCTCGCGCTGCTGTTCGTCGCCAACCCTGCCGACATCGGTGACGACGACGTCATGCCCGGAGAGCGTCAGCGCGTCGACAAGCCCGCCGGCGATGAGTGCATCCGGGCCTCGGCCCATACCGCCGTGATAGTGGCCGCTGTCATAAGAGGCCAGGATGATGGAGATTTTCAAGATCTGGCCTCCATCGCCTTGCCCTGCAGCACCGCAAGCGCCTCGGCCGGATCGATGCGCCCGTCATAGAGCGCGCGGCCGGAGATGGCGCCTTCAAGTTTCTTTGCGTCGGGCATGGTCATGCGCACGATGTCGGCGATCGAGGCCAGCCCGCCCGAGGCGATGACCGGGATCGACACCGCGTCGGCGAGATCGATCGTGGCATCCCAGTTGATGCCGGTCAGAACGCCGTCGCGGTCGATATCGGTGTAGATGATGGCGGCAACGCCGGCGCCTTCGAATTTCTGCGCCAGTTCGATGACGCCGAGGCTGACGGCCTCGGCCCAGCCTTCGACCGCCACCTTGCCGCCCTTGGCGTCGATGCCCACGGCGATCTTTCCAGGAAATTCCTTGCAGGCTTCCCGGACCAGGTCGGGATCGCGCACCGCCACCGTGCCGAGGATGACGCGGGCCAGCCCGCGGTCGAGCCAGTCCTCGATCTGCGCCAGCGTGCGGATGCCGCCGCCGAGCTGCACCGGGTTTTTCGTCGCCTTGAGGATGGCGCCGACCGCCGCGCTGTTGACGCTCTGGCCCTTGAAGGCGCCGTTGAGGTCGACGACATGCAGCCATTCAAACCCTTGCTCTTCGAAGGCCTTGGCCTGGGCCGCAGGGTCGTCATTGTAGATGGTCGCGGTCGCCATATCGCCGTGCTTCAGCCGCACGCACTTGCCGTCCTTGAGGTCGATGGCCGGAAACAGGATCACCGTTCAGACCCCTTCCACAATGGCGAAATGCGAGGTCGAATAAGCGCGCCGGAATTTCAGCGCTGCCTGGTATTCGGGGGAATGGAAGCAAGCCAGCGCGATCTCGTAGCTTTCGAACTCGACGATCACATGGCGATTGCCGGATGGCCCTTCCGGGCTTGACGACTGACCGCCTCGCGTCAGGAATTTCGCGCCGTATTTGTCGAACGCCGCTTTGTTGGCGGCGATGTATTTCGGATAGTTTTCCGGATCGGTCACATCGACCATCGCCATCCAGTAGCCCTTCTTGCTCATCTCAAGGCCTCCAGCGCAGGAAGTTGGTGATCAGTGCCAGGCCGAGCGCCTGGCTCTTTTCCGGATGGAATTGCGTGCCGGCAAGGTTACCGCGCGCGACCGCCGCCGTTACCGGGCCGCCATAATCGGCGACGGCCAGCACTTCGTCCGGCCTTGTCGCCTCGAGATGGTAGGAATGAACGAAATAGGCGTGCAGACCCTTAGGCCCGGTCGTAATACCCGAAAACAGCGGGTGCTTGCGCTCCAGATCGATGGTGTTCCAGCCGATTTGCGGGATCTTCAGTGCCGGATCGGCGGGCGTGATCTCCTTGACGTCGCCGGCAATCCAGCCGAAGCCCTTGGTCACGGTCTTTTCCAGGCCGCGCTCCGACATCAGCTGCATGCCGACGCAGATGCCGAGGAACGGCCGCGCCTTGGCGATCGCTACCTCTTCCACCGCTTCCCACATGCCGGCGACGCCGCGCAGGCCCGCCGCACAATCGGCATAGGCGCCGACGCCGGGCAAAACGATGCGGTCGGCGCTGCGCACCCGCTCGGCGTCGGCGGTTAGCTCGATGGCAGCGGCAATGCCGGCTTCATGCGCGGCGCGCTCGAAGGCCTTGGTGGCCGAGCGCAGATTGCCCGACCCGTAATCGATGATGGCAACCCGCATCTCAGGCTTTTCCCGGCGTATGGCTCAGGCCCAGCGTCAGCCCGGTCTGCGTCGGCCGGGCCAGGCTGGCGTCCGACACGATGCGCGGCAGCGGCGCCGGCTCGTCGGCAAGCGCCTCGGCGTCCAGCGTCTGGCGGATGTCGGCATCGTCAGGATTGTCGGCTTCGACGACGCCCCATTCATGCCAGCCGCGGCGGCGCAGCGCTGCGATCCGCAGCCCTTGGCCTTCCAGCCCGATATAGAGCGAGACCAGTAAAGACAGTGCGGAGCCGGCCCAGTCCAGTCCCAGCCATTGGCCGAGCACCGAGATGAGCCCCATGGCGACGAAGGCGAGCGCCGCCTCGATCCACAGCCTGTGCCAGGCGAGCCACAGCGGCGCCACCAGGAAAGCCAGCAAGGAAAACCCGTCGCGGACCAAAACGGTTGCGTCGGCCGCCTCGGTGCGGCCTGGCGGTTCCATCACGACATAGATGGCCATCAGCCTACCCTTTCAGAGATCCCTTGGTGGAGGGAACCGCTTCCGGCTGGCGCGGGTCGCGCTCCAGTGCGAAACGCAGCGCGCGCGCCACCGCCTTGAAGCAGGTTTCGGCAATATGGTGATTGTTGGCGCCATAATGGTTGGTGACATGCAGCGTGATGCCGGCATTCTGCGCCAGCGCCTGGAAGAATTCACGCACCAGTTCGGTGTCGAACGTGCCGATCTTGGGCGACGAGAAGGCGACATTCCAGACCAGGAACGGACGGCCCGACACGTCGATCGCGGCCCGCGTCAGCGTCTCGTCCATGGCAAGGTCGACAGAGGCGTAGCGCATGATGCCGCGCCGCTCGCCCAGCGCCTTGGCCAGCGCCTGGCCGATCGCAATGCCGGTGTCCTCGACCGTGTGGTGGTCGTCAATGTGCAGGTCGCCCTTGGCCTTCACCGTGATGTCGATCAGCGAGTGGCGCGACAGCTGGTCCAGCATATGGTCGAAGAAGCCGACGCCGCTCGACATCTCGGATTTTCCGGTGCCGTCGACGTGGACCGAGACGCTGATCTCGGTTTCCTTGGTCTTGCGGCTGACTTCGGCGGTACGGGACGCCATGACCTTGTCCTTGTCTTTGGGCATACGACACTTTTGGCAACTGACCGGGGCGAAACGAAAAGACAATGCCTCCAGGCGCTCATTTGCTTGAAAACGAAAGCCTTCTAGCAGCATGATCCTGCGATGGCCAGTTGCGATGCGGACCGCTATCGGCCCATGGCGGAGGCGGTTTGCAATCGTTAGCCCCATGCATACATATGGCCGATCGAAATCCCGCGCCAATCGCCTTATCGGGATCGCGCGAATCGGAGCAGCAGATGTCCAATGAACTGAGCATGCACGCCACGACCATCGTGACGGTGCGCAAGGCTAACAAGGTGGTGATCGCTGGCGACGGCCAGGTCAGCCTTGGCCAGACCATCATGAAAGGCAACGCCAAAAAGGTGCGCCGCATCGGCAAGGGCGGCAATGTCATTGCCGGTTTCGCCGGCGCCACGGCGGACGCCTTCACCCTTTTGGAGCGGCTGGAAGCCAAGCTCGAACAATATCCCGACCAGTTGACGCGCGCCTGCGTCGAGCTCGCCAAGGACTGGCGCACCGACCGTTATCTGCGCCGGCTGGAAGCGATGATGCTGGTGGCCGACAAGTCGGTTTCGCTGGCGCTCACCGGCACCGGCGACGTGCTGGAGCCCGAATTCGGCGTCATGGCCATCGGTTCCGGCGGCAATTATGCGCTGGCCGCTGCCCGCGCGCTGATGGACAGCGACAAGGATGCCGAGGAGATCGCCCGCAAGGCGATGCAGATCGCCTCCGACATTTGCGTCTACACCAACAACAACTTCGTTGTCGAAACGCTCGATGCCGGCTAACCCGCCGGTGCTCTATGATTTTCGACCGGTTACCGAAAAAGACCTGCCGATGATCGCCGGCTGGCTGGCCGAGCCGCATGTCGCCGAATGGTGGGACGATCCGGAGACGGAAATCGCCGAAATCCGGGAGCACATTGACTCTATTTCTGTAGAGCCGCTGATCGTCGAGCTCGACGGCAGGCCGATCGCCTATCTGCAGAGCTACGATCCGCATCTGGAAGAGGACCATCCCTATGCCGACCAGCCGTTCGGCACGATCGGCATCGACCTGTCGATCGGCGTGCCTGACCTGGTTGGCAAAGGTCATGGCTCGGCGATCGTCAGGCAATTCGTCGAGCAACTGTTCGAGGAAGGCGCGCCGCGCGTCATAATCGATCCGCATCCCGGCAATGGCCGTGCCATCCGCGCCTATGAAAAGGCCGGATTTCGCGTCATCGATCGCAGACACTCTAGATATGGGGACGTCGTGCTGATGGCCGTCGATGCCGAAGAGAGCGACGCGGAAGAAGGGGAATGAGTTGATGGCGACACCGGGCACTGCCAAAAATTACTCGGCCTACGAAGACAGCTGGCGGATGGGGCTTCTGCTCGTGCTCGCTCTGCTCATCTTCCAGGCCGGCGCGCTTTACGGCATGGGCCGCACGCCGATCTGCACCTGCGGTTATGTCAAACTCTGGCACGGTGTGGTGAACAGTTCGGAGAATTCCCAGCATATTTCCGACTGGTACACGTTCTCGCACATCATCCACGGCTTCCTGTTCTACGCCTTGGCCTGGTTCCTGTTCCCGCGCTCGCCAATCGGTCTGCGCCTGGCATTCGCCGTCGTCATCGAGGGCGGCTGGGAACTCCTGGAAAACAGCCCGTTCATCATCGAGCGCTACCGCGCCGGCACCATCTCGCTGGATTACTATGGCGATAGCATCATCAATTCGGTGTCCGACACACTGGCCATGATGCTGGGATTTGTGATGGCGCGAAAGCTACCTATATGGAGCATCGTCGGCCTCGCCCTCATCTTCGAACTGGGTGTCGGCTACCTAATCCGGGACAATCTGACGCTCAACGTGATCATGCTGCTGCATCCGTTCGAGTCCATCAAGCAGTGGCAAAGTGGAATTTAGTGATATGACCACCTTCTCTCCCCGTGAAATCGTTTCGGAACTCGACCGCTTCATCATCGGCCAGAAGGACGCCAAGCGCGCCGTGGCCATCGCCTTGCGCAATCGCTGGCGCCGCCAGCAGCTGGAAGGCCAGATGCGCGAAGAGGTGATGCCGAAGAACATCCTGATGATCGGCCCGACCGGCGTCGGCAAGACCGAGATCTCGCGCCGCCTGGCGCGGCTCGCCGGCGCGCCTTTCGTCAAGGTCGAGGCCACCAAGTTCACCGAGGTCGGCTATGTCGGCCGCGATGTCGAGCAGATCATCCGCGACCTGGTCGAGATCGCCATCGGCCTGGTGCGCGAGAAGATGCGCGAGGACGTGAAGGCGCGCGCGCACCTCAACGCCGAGGAGCGCGTGCTGGAAGCCCTGGTCGGCAAGACGGCGAGCCCGGCAACCCGCGATTCCTTCCGCAAGAAGCTGCGCGACGGCGAGCTCGACGACAAGGAGATCGAGATCGAGGTTGCCGACACCGGCACCGGCGGCATGCCCGGCTTCGAGATCCCCGGCATGCCGGGCGCTAATATCGGCGTGCTCAACATCAACGACATGCTGTCGAAGGCGATCGGTGGCAAGAAGACCAAGGCGCGCAAGACGACGGTCAAGGAATCCTACGCGCTGCTGGTCAACGACGAGTCCGACAAGCTGCTCGACCAGGACGAAGTCGTGCGCCGGGCGCTGGATGCGACCGAAAATGACGGCATCGTCTTCCTCGACGAGATCGACAAGATCGCCTCGCGCGAAGGTGGCATGGGCGCCGGCGTCTCGCGCGAAGGCGTGCAGCGCGACCTGCTGCCGCTGATCGAAGGCACGACGGTTGCGACCAAATACGGACCGTTGAAGACCGACCACATACTGTTCATCGCCTCGGGTGCATTCCATGTCTCCAAGCCCTCCGACCTGTTGCCGGAATTGCAGGGCCGCCTGCCGATCCGTGTCGAGTTGCGGGCCCTGGAGAAGGATGATTTCATTCGCATCCTCACCGAGACCGAGGCGAGCCTGATCAAGCAGTATATCGCGCTGATGAAGACCGAAGGCGTCGATCTCACCTTCACCGACGACGCCATCGATTCGCTCGCCGGCATTGCCGTCGACCTCAACGCCAGTGTCGAGAACATCGGCGCGAGACGCCTGCAGACGGTGATGGAGCGTGTGCTGGACGAGATCTCCTACGACGCGCCGGACCGCAACGGCACCAGCGTCGCCATCGACGCCGCCTATGTGGAAAAGCATGTCGGCGACCTCTCGCGAAACACAGATTTGTCGCGATTCATCCTTTAAACGAGGGCGCCGGTTCATCCGGCGCCGGTATTAGAGCGCCGCGCGTCCTTTGGACACGCAAAGGTCGCTCTAGCAGTATTGAATCGACGCATAGGACTTTCCAAAAATCGGTTTCGATCTTTGGGCCGATGCTTAGGCAACAATCCGGCTAACAGGTTGATGTGTGGCCGGATGGTATCATCGGGCCACCTTTCGTCTTGCCGGGTGCAAGGGCGCTCTCGACTCAACCGGGAGCACTCCCTAGTTTGCGCGGCAATTCTCTAGACGCAATTCCGGACGGAAAGCCGTTTCACACTTTCCTGGAATTGCTTGGGCGGCGGCGCATGAAAAAACTGATCCTGCTCATTCTCGGCTTGACGCTGGCGGCGACGCTGTTCGCGGCCGACGCGGCGACACTGGTGCCGGCGGGCAACCGCAATGCCGTGCAACCTGACATACCGGGCGCCTCCAGCCGCCGCACCCAGGCCACCAACACCACCTTCCAGGCCAAATACCGCAAGGTCTACGCCTTGCTTCAGAACGACGCCGAACTGCGCGCCAAGATCAGGAAGGCGGCTGCCGCTTACGGCATCAACCCCTTGCACATCGTCGGCGCCATCGTCGGCGAGCACACCTACAATGTCGACGCCTACGACCGGCTGCAGACCTACTACGTCAAGGCGATTTCCTACCTCTCCAGCAAGCTGTCCTTCGCCTATGACGGCGAGGACATCACCGATTTCGTGCAGCGGCCGGAATTCAAGAAGTGCACAATGTCGGACAGCTACGACCTGTGGGAATGCCGCGAGCAGGTGTGGAACCGCTCCTTCCGCGGCAAGACCGTCGGCGGCACAAGCTTTCCCAACGACCGCTTCGGCGCCACCTTCTTCCAGCCCTATTATGCCGGCCAGACCTTTGGCCTCGGCCAGCTCAACCCGCTGACCGCGCTGCAGATGAGCGATCTCGTGCATAAGGTTTCGGGGCTGCCCGAACTCGATGTCGGCGACCCCAATGGGGTCTACAAGACGATCATGGATCCGGATCTGACATTGCCCTACGTCGCAGCGACGATCAGAAAATCGGTCGACGCCTACAAAAACATTGCCGGCTTCGACATCTCAGGCAATCCGGGGCTGACCGCCACGCTCTACAATGTCGGCAATCCCGAGCAGCGCGCCTATGCGCTGAAGGCTGAGAACGACAAGCGCCGCGCCGCGGGTGAGACGGTCAAACTGCCCGAGGAGAATTATTACGGCTGGCTGGTCAACGACAAGCTGGACGAGCTGAAGGCGCTGTTTTAGGGCTGGGGCCCTTTACCTCCCCCTTGTGGGGAGGTCGGACCGAAGGTCCGGGTGGGGGTCTGCGCCGCCCCCCACCTCGCTGCTTCGCAGCGACTTGCCGAGGCGAGCCACGGGTCTCGCCCGTCCTTCGGACCCCACAAGGGGAGGGTGGGTTCACGCCGCCAGCAGCGACTTCAATTTGACCGCCTGCGACCCCAACGCCTCCGGCGCCGGCCTAGCCCGTTTCGCGATCAGCATCTCGGCCAGCCTGATGTCGCGCGCCACGGCATTGCCCGTACCGAGGCCGCTCGCCGCCACCAGCCTGCCATCCTCGGCCAGATGAAACAGAATAAAAGCACCGTCGCCGAGATCGCGGCGGACCGTGCTTTTGCCCTCGTCCGAAAGGCCGGCGATCTGCAGCGACAAACCATACTGATCCGACCAGAACCATGGCACCGCGGCATGCGCTTCGCGGGCGCCCAGCATGTTCTTCGCGGCCAGCGCACCCTGTTCCTGCGCATTGCGCCAGGCTTCCAGCCGCACCCGCCGGCCAGCATAGACAGCGAGCGGAAACGAGCAGCAATCGCCGGCGGCGAAGATCTCGGGATCGATTGTTTGGAGTTCGCCATTGACGGCGATGCCGTTATCGACGGTCAGGCCCGCTTCCGCGGCAAGCCCGGTCACCGGCACGG
This sequence comes from Mesorhizobium sp. M0772, assembly GCF_040320135.1. Classification (NCBI taxonomy): domain Bacteria; kingdom Pseudomonadati; phylum Pseudomonadota; class Alphaproteobacteria; order Hyphomicrobiales; family Phyllobacteriaceae; genus Mesorhizobium; species Mesorhizobium sp. M0772. Next base: position 32,120 of record NZ_JAMYPB010000025.1, read on the forward strand.
CGCCGATGCCGATGACGGCGAGATCGGCGACGATGTCCTGCCCATCGGCGAGCATGATGTGCACCTCAGCGCCGTCGTCGGCGATATCAGCGATGCCCTGACCGGTGAGCACGGTCACGCCTTCGGCCTCATGCGCCTGATGGATGATTTCAGCGATCTCCGCCGGCACCCCGCGCATGAGGATGCGCGGCTGCGCCTCAATGACCGTGACGCTGGCCCCGAGCTTGCGCGCCGAAGCGGCGAGCTCCAGGCCGATAAAGCCACCACCAATGATGGCGATGCGGTTTGCCGGGCTGAGGTGGGCGCGAATGGCCAGCGCGTCGGCAAAGGTGCGGAGGTAGACGCAGCGCGACCCCAATCCCGGCATCGGCAGCTTGCGCGGTGTCGAGCCGGTCGCCAGCAACAGCTTGTCGTAGGGCAGGGCCGAACCGTCCGACAGCCGCACCATATGCGCCGGGCGGTCGATCGCCACCGCTTGAACGGAATGGATATGCCGGATCGACTTCTCGGCCAGAATTTCGTCGCTGGCGATCGTCTTGATCTCGGCCGCGTCGCTCGTCATTGCGTCCTTGGACAGGGGCGGCCGCTCATAGGGCAGATGGGGTTCGTCACCCACCAGCGTCACCGGCCCGTCATAGCCCAGCTCGCGCAGAGCAAGGGCTGCCCGCCCGCCGCACTCGCCGGCGCCAATGATGACCATTCCCGCCTGCATGGTCCTACCCGATCTGGATCAGCACTTTGCCGGCCTCGACCTTTACCGGATACGTGGCGAGATTGACGCAAACCGGCGCGCCGCGTGCCGCCCCCGTCTTGTAATTGAAGCGGCCATTGTGCTTGGGGCACTCGATGATGTCATCCATCACCAGCCCGTCGGCCAGATGCACCTTTTCGTGCGTGCACAGGCCATCGGTGGCGAAGTAGTCGTCATCGGGGCTGCGATAAATGGCGAAGGTGCGGCCGCCATGATCGAAGCGCATCACATCTTCTTCGTCGATGTCGCCGGCGGCGCAGGCTTCGATCCAGTCGCTCATGTGTTCCTCCCAAAAGCAATTCCAGGAAAAGTGCGTTGCGGTTTTCCGTTCGGAGTTGCGTCAAAACAAAAGCTTAATCGCGCGATCATTCCGCCGCGGCGGCGACGACGTCGTTGTGGAATTCCTCGCGGTACGGCCGCGCCGTCGGCGGCAGTTCGCGCTTGAGGAAATAGTCCTCGTTGCGCAGCTGGCGCAAAAAGGCCGGGATCATCTCGCGGTAGCCGGCCATGATCGACGGCGTCGGCGCCGGCAGATCGTGCTTGATCAGCGCATGCAGCTTAGGCAGCGCATGATAGGGCACCATCGGGAACATGTGGTGTTCGACGTGATAGTTCATGTTCCAGTAGATGAAGCGGCTGACCGGGTTCATGTAGACGGTGCGGCTGTTCAGCCGGTGGTCGATGACATTTTCCGCGAGCCCGCCATGCTGCAGCAGGCCGACCATGACATGATGCCAGGCGCCGTAGAGCCGGGGCAGCCCGACCAGCATCAGCGGCAGCCATGAGCCGAAATACAGTGTGATCGCGATGGTGACGGCATAGATGGCCGTCCAGATTCGGGCGATGCGAATGGCTTTAGGCTGCTCCTGTTCGGGGATAAAAGTCTTTTCCGCCGCGCTGATATTGCCGGCGGCGTTGCGCAGCATGTCCGACATCGCCTTCCAGGCGTCGATCACGCCGACGAAAGCAAGCGCGACGCGCAACAGGTCCGGCGGGCGCATCACCGAGATTTCCGGGTCGCGGCCGACGATGATGGTGTCGGTGTGGTGGCGGGTGTGGCTCCAGCGCCAGGTCACCGGATTGCGCATGATCATGAAGCAGGCGATCTGGTAAACCGCGTCGTTCATCCACTGGGTGCGGAAGGCGGTGCCGTGGCCGCATTCGTGCCAGCGTGAGTCGGTGGAGGAGCCGTAGAGCACGCCATAGACGAAGAAGAACGGCACGCACCACCAGCTGCCCCAGAACCAGGCGCCGCCGGCGGCACTCAGGATCAGCGCGGCGAGCCAGATCGTGGTGTCGCGGATCGCCGGCCCATCGGAGCGCTGCATCAGCTCCTTCATCTGCTTGCGCGGAATATCGGTGTGATACCACTCGGCCGCCGACAGGCCGGTCTCGACGGCGAGCTTGGCGTCGCGGCCGATCAGGCTGTAGTCGCGCCGGGACGGTGGTGTGGATAGTGTCGCTTCCATAGGGGCTGCCTCCGTCGGCCACAGCATCCGTCAGGACGGATATGTCCATTACAGGCGCCTGTGTCCGAGCGCAAAATAGCGCCATGCGGTGATAGTCTCAATATCACAAAGATAGTTTCTATCATTTTCCATCAGAACGATGTAAGCAGTTGCAGGCACTCATGCGGGACAGTCATGGCAAAACGGCCAACCATCACCGATCTGGCGCGCATCTCCGGCGTTAGCGTCGCCACTGTCGACAGGGTGCTGAACAACCGGCTGCCGGTGCGCGAGGAAACCGCGCGCCGCGTCTATGAGGCGGCGACCGGCATCGGCTACCACGCCGCCGGGCTGATCAAGCGGCGCATGCGCCAGGAATTGCCGGAATACCGCCTCGGCTTTCTGCTGCTGCGGGGCAATGATGTTTTTTACGGCGATTTCGCGAGAGAGCTAGAAATGGCGGTCTCGCAATCGCAGCGCTTCCGCGGCGTCGCTACCATCGATTTCGCCAGCTCGCTAGCCGCCGACGAGATCGCCGCCCAGATGCGCAAGCTGGCAGCGAAATCCAGAGCAATCGCCGTTGTCGGTCCGGACCATCCGACGCTGACGGCGGTCGTGGAGTCGCTGAAAGCGAGGGGGCAACCTGTCTTCTCGCTGCTGTCCGACTTTGCCGCTGGCATCCGTGAGGGATATGTCGGCCTCGACAATCGCAAGGTCGGTCGCACCGCGGCCTGGATGATCGCCAGGGCGGCAAAGAACCCCGGCAAGGTCGCCCTTTTCGTCGGCAGTCATCGCTTCCACGGCCATGAACTGCGCGAGATCGGATTTCGCTCCTTCTTCCGCGAACATGCGCCGGACTTCACGGTGATGGAAACGCTGGTCAATCTGGAAGCCAACCAGGTCACCCACGATGCGATGATCGATCTCCTGGTGCGGTATCCGGATCTTGCCGGCTGCTATGTCGCCGGCGGCGGCATGGAAGGCGCGGTCTCGGCGCTGCGCGCAGCGAAGCCCGCAAACATGCCGGTGGTCGTCTGCAACGAGATCAACGCCGAATCGCGCGCGGCACTCGCCGACAACATCCTGACAATGGTGATCTCGACGCCGCTCGCCGCCTTGTGCCGCGAGCTTGTCGACCTGATGGCGCATTCCATCGAGGCCGGCGCCGCCAACGCGCCGGGCCAGACCTTTCTGCCCTTCGACATCTATCTGCCGGAAAATATCTAACGCGTTCTGCCGCGCCGACCCGTTCGGCGTGGGCTCTCCCGGCGATGATAGAATCTATCAGATTCTGCCTTCAGACTCGGCCTGGGCCGCTGTCGGCCTTGATTCGACGTGAAATTGCGGCGCGGCGACCGAAAATCCGCATTCCGACTTAGGAATCGCTCTTGACGTCTCGCGAAAAAATGGAATAAATATTTCATTAGATTGGTATTTTGGTTCTTTCGTTCCGGAACATCTGTTTCAAACTGGGAGCCTGGCGTTCCATCCCTTGGACAAAACGCCATACGGAACAGGAAGGCATCAGGGAGAGATTCCTCGGGCTATCGGGGATTCCGGGTAGATCGGTGCAGCCGGACACCAATGTGGAGGAGAAACACAATGAAGAAACTGATTTTGGGCGTCGCCTTTGCGGCGCTGATGAGTTCGTCCGCTTTTGCCGCCAAGGTCGGCGTGTCGATGGCCAAGTTCGACGACAACTTCCTCACCGTGCTGCGCAACGGCATGATCGAGCAGGCCAAGGGCATGAGCGGCGTGGAACTGCAGGTCGAGGACGCGCAGAACGACGTCGCCAAGCAGCTCGACCAGATCAAGAACTTCGCCGCCTCGGGCGTCGACGCCATCATCGTCAACCCGGTCGACACCTCGGCCACGCAGGCGATGTCGGACGCCGCCGCAGCCGCCAAGATCCCGTTGGTCTATGTCAACCGCCAGCCGGTCAATGTCGACACGCTGCCGGACAACCAGGCCTTCGTCGCGTCGAACGAGGCCGATTCAGGCACGCTCGAGACCAAGGAAGTCTGCCGCCTGTTCACCGAGGCCGGCAAGAAGGAAGCCAATGTCTATGTCATCATGGGCGAGCTTTCCAACCAGGCCGCCGTGCAGCGCACCAAGGACATCGAAGAGGTGATCGCCACGCCGGAGTGCAGCTTCATCAAGATCATCGACAAGCAGACTTCGAACTGGAACCGCGACGAAGCGCAGAACCTGATGACCAACTGGCTGTCAACCGGCAAGCCGTTCGACGGCGTCATCGCCAACAATGACGAAAGCGCCATCGGCGCCATCCAGGCGATGAAGGCCGCCAACATCGACATGAAGACGGTCGTCGTCGGCGGTGTCGACGCCACGCAGGACGCGCTTGCCGCCATGCAGGCCGGCGACCTCGATGCCACCGTGTTCCAGGATGCGGCCGGCCAGGGCGCCGGCGCGCTCGACGCGGCACTGAAGCTCGCCAAGGGCGAGAAGGTCGAGCACAAGGTCTACGTGCCCTTCCAGCTGGTTACGCCGGCCAACATCGACAAGTTCCTGAAGAAGAACTGAGCCGGCAACTCACGCGTAAGCAATTCCAGGAAAAAGTGTGAAGCGGTTTTCCGTCCGGAATTGCGACAACAAACAAGAGAGCGGCGCAACCGCGCCGCTCCCGTTTTCCCCACCGCCCTGAGGGGCGGAAGGGCAAATGCGGCCTCACGGAGGACAAGGCATGTCACAGACATCTCATGGCGTCGGCGGGGTCAGCTATGACGCGAAGAGGCGGACATGGCCGGCCGAATTCAACGTCTTCCTGGCGCTGGTCATTCTGGTCGTCATCTTCGAAATGATCGGCCGCATCTTTCTTGGCGACAGCTTCCTGTTCAACACGCGCGACAACGTCGCCGGCATCTTCAATGAGGCCCGCCTGCAGATCATCATCCTGCAGGTGTCGATCGTCGGCATCATCGCCATCGGCGTCACGCAGGTGATCATTTGCGGCGGCATCGACTTGTCCTCGGGCTCGATCGTCGGCGCCACCGCCATGATCGCCATGAGTTTTGCCCAGGTGGCGACGGTCAACGGTAATCCCAACCCCAAGGCGATGTTCCTGGCGCAAGGCTGGACCGACCTGCCGGTCGTCGTGCCGGTACTAGTCGCCATCGGCTGCGGTCTGCTCGCCGGTCTCGTCAACGGCTCCTTGATTGCATACACGCGCATTCCGCCGTTCATTGCCACGCTCGGCATGATGGTGACTGCGCGCGGCATTGCCAAATGGTGGTCCAAGGGTCAGCCGATCTCGTTTCCGACCGAAAGTTTCGCTGGTATCGGCAAGGGCCTGATGCCGGTCATCATCTTCCTGTCGCTGGCGGTGCTGTTCCAGCTGATCATGACCTACACACGCTACGGCAAGCATTGCTATGCCATCGGCTCCAACGAGGATGCCGCGCGCATGTCCGGCATCAAGATCGCCAACCACAAGATCCTCGTCTACGTCATTGCCGGCATCCTCGCCGCGCTGGCCGCCATCGTGCTCTCCTCCAAGAACCTGACGGCACAGTCCGGCATGGGCGTCATGTACGAGCTCGACGCCATCGCAATGGCGGTCATCGGCGGCGTCTCTTTGTCGGGCGGTCGCGGCTCGATCGTCGGCACCGTGATCGGCTCGCTGATCTTCGGCGTCATCATTTCCGGCTTCACCTTCCTGCGCCTCGACGCCTACTATCAGGAGATGGTCAAGGGCGTGATCATCGTCGGCGCGGTCGTTCTCGACCAATGGCGCCAGCGCATGCGGGCATTGAGGGCTTGACCATGCCAGATATCTCCACGACAGACATCGTCCTGAAGACCGAAAACCTGACCAAGCGTTATGGCGGCGTGCACGCGCTGGAAGGCGCGAATTTCGAGCTGCGCAAGGGCGAGCATGTCGCCATCATGGGCGACAATGGCGCCGGCAAATCGACCTTCGTGCGCCAGATCACCGCCGTCGAGCAACGCACCAGTGGCCAGATCTGGTTCGACGGCAGGGAAGTGAATTTTGCCGGGCCGATCGAAGCGCGCACGGCGGGCATCGAGACCGTGTTCCAGAACCTGGCGCTGGCCGACGATCTCGACGTGCCGTCGAACCTGTTCCTCGGCCGCGAAAAGGTGCTTTTCAATCTCGGGCCGTTCTCGATCCTCGACCGCAAATACATGCGCAAGGCGACCGAGGCGGCGCTGATCCGCACGGCAGTGAAAATCCCCAATTTGTCCAACACCATTCGCCACATGTCGGGCGGCCAGCGCCAGTGCGTTGCGATCGCCCGGACCGCGACCTTCGCCTCCAAGCTGATCATCATGGACGAGCCGACGGCAGCCCTTGGCGTGCAGGAGACGGCGCAGGTCGAGAACATCATCCGCACGCTGAAGGACAATGGCGAGCCGCTGATCCTGATCAGCCACAACATGCGCCAGGTGTTCGACCTGTGCGACCGCATCGTCGTCTTCCGGCGCGGCCGCATCGTCGCCAACCTGCGCAAGGAAAACACCGACGGCAACGACATCGTCTCCTACATCACTGGCGCCAAGACCGGGGAGGCGGAACTCGCGGCCTGAACAGGATGGTCATCCTGTTTTCTGGCGTGCTCGAAAAATTATCTTGCCACCTTTCTCAAAAGGAAGGTGGAGACACAACTCTCTCGAACCCATCCCCCCAGAGGAAATACCCCATGACTGTTCGTTTCGCCCTCCTCGGTGCCGGCCGCATCGGCAAGGTCCATGCCCGCGCCGTCGGCTCCAACCCGCAGGCCAGACTGGTGGCCGTTGCCGACGCTTTTGAAAAGGCGGCGACCGAGTTGGCAACCGCCTATGGCGCCGAAGTGCGCACCATCGACGCGATCGAGAAGGCCAAGGACATCGACGCCGTGGTCATCTGCACGCCGACCGACACCCATGCCGATCTGATCGAGCGTTTCGCCAAGGCCGGCAAGGCGATCTTCTGCGAGAAGCCGATCGACCTCGACGTCAAGCGTGTCGAGAAATGCCTGGCCGTGGTCGACAAGGCCAAGGCGACGCTGATGGTCGGTTTCAACCGCCGCTTCGATCCGCATTTCGCCGCCGTGCGCAAGGCGATCGACGACGGCGCCATCGGCAAGGTCGAGATGGTCACCATCACCTCGCGCGATCCAGGTGCGCCGCCGGTCGACTACATCAAGCGCTCGGGCGGCATTTTTCGCGACATGACCATCCACGATTTCGACATGGCGCGCTTCCTGCTCGGCGAAGAGGTGGCGGCGGTCAGCGCCCATGCTTCGGTGCTGGTCGACAAGAAGATCGGCGAGGCCGGCGATTTCGATTCGGTCAGCGTCATCCTCGAGACCGCGTCCGGCAAACAGGCCGTCATCTCCAATTCGCGCCGCGCCACCTATGGCTACGACCAGCGCATCGAGGTGCATGGGTCCAAGGGCATGGTCGCCGCCGAAAACCAGCGGCCGGTGTCGATCGAAGTCGCCAACGAGAAGGGTTACACCCGCCCGCCGCTGCACGATTTCTTCATGACCCGCTATCTCGACGCCTACGCCATCGAGATTGCCGCCTTCATCACTGCTGCAACCTCGGGCAAGAAGGCATCGCCGAGCGGCGCCGACGGCCTCGTGGCGCTGAAGCTGGCCGATGCGGCGCTGAAATCGGCGACATCGGGCAAGACCGTCCGCCTCGACAAGTAAGAACCGAAACCAGGGCACAGGAGCAGAGCGATGAGCACATCAGCCGATCGCAATTCGAACACGCGCGCCATCGTCACCGGCGGCGCGCAAGGCATCGGCTTCGCCGTTGCCGAGGCCTTGGCCGACGAAGGCTGCAAGGCGCTGGCGCTGATCGGCCGTTCGCAGGAGAAGGGCGACAAGGCTGTCGCCCACTTCAAGAAGGCAGGCGTCGATGCGATCTTCATCAGCGCCGACGTCTCGAAAGTGGCGGACTGCAAGCGCGCCGTGGCCACCGCCGTCTCGCATTTCGACACCATCAACGCGCTGGTCAACGCCGCCGCCACGTCCGCGCGTGGTTCACTTGTCGAAACTTCGGAAGAGGTGTTCGACCAGATTTTCCACACCAATGTGCGTGGTCCCTTCTTCCTGATGCAGGGCGTGGTGGCGCATCTGCTGGACAAGAAGGCGCCGGGCTCGATCGTCAACGTGCTCTCTATGTCGGCGCATTGCGGCCAGTCGTTCCTGGCGCCCTATTCATCGAGCAAGGGTGCACTGGCGACACTGACCAAGAACGTCGCCAACGCCTATCGCTCCAACCGCATCCGCTGCAACGCCGTTCTGCCGGGCTGGATGGACACTGAGGGCGAGGACATCGTGCAGAAGAAATGGCACGGTGCCTCCGACGACTGGCTGGCAAAGGCAGAGGCCGGCCAGCCCATGGGCCAACTGGTGAAGCCCGACCAACTGGCGCGGCTGATCAGCTACATGGCCAGCCCGCAATCCGGTGTCATGACCGGCTCGCTGGTCGACTATGACCAGAACGTCGCGGGGACCTCGCCGGAGTAGCTTCAAACCCTGTTGCAGCAACATCGCCATTCCCAGATAGTCATGATAGTCAGGCTAGTCACGAGGGATGCGATGCTAACGTCATCCAAAGACACCAACTGGACGGTTGCCGGGGCAAAAGCCCGGCTCTCCGAGGTCATCGAGCGCGCACAGTCCTCGCCGCAGACGATCACCAAGAACGGCAAACCAAGCGTGGTTGTCGTCTCGGCCGAGGAATGGCAGCGCAAGATCGCACGCAAGGGTACGCTTGCCGAGTTCCTGCTGGACTCGCCGCTGCGCGGCGCCGATCTCGAGCTTGAACGTCAGCGCGACGAACCGCGTGCCGCTGTGAGACTGCTGCTCGACACGAATGTCCTGTCCGAGGTGACGAGGCCAGCGCCTGTCGCACGTGTCCTGGGCTGGCTGGACGCGCTTGATGAGGACCGCTCCTTCATCAGCGTAGTGTCGATCGCCGAGATCCGGCGCGGCGTCTCTCTGATGGATGAGGGCCGCAAACGCGAGGCGCTGGCCGAATGGCTCGCCCGGGACCTGCCCCAGCGCTTCGAACAGCGGGTTTTGCCGGTGGACGATGCGGTTGCCTTGCCTGGGGCGACCTGATGGGTCTTGCGAAGCGCCGCGGTCGTGGTCTGTCGTCGATGGACGGCCTGATCGCAGCCACTGCGATTGCGCACGAGCTCACCTTGGCAACGTGCAATACGAAAGATTTCGAAGGCTTTGGGCTTGAACTCTTCGATCCCTGGACCGCATGAGCCGCTCCGCGTTATACGTGTTGGCGATTGGCGAACCGCCGGCACTTCGTCATCCACGGGCGGAGCAAGGAGCGTAGCGACGCAGCGCAGACCCGAGGATCCACGCCGCGACTTCAGAGCGCTGCTACGGTCCAGAATTCTGCTCCGCCGCACTCCACGGCCCAGGTCACGGAATGGATCCCAGGGTCTCCGCGACGGAGCTTCGCTCCTGCTCCGCCCAGGGATGACGAAATCGCGAGGATTCGGCCCATCCCGAATTGTCTCCGCATACCCCACGTGACAAACACCCCCGCATCGACTATATGAGCCTCATGATCAACCTGACCGCCACCTATTGGTACTTTACGAGCTCGCTGGCGGCGGGAGGATTGCGCTCGATCTGAAGATTGCAGCAACAAGTCCGAACAGCCGCCAGACCTGGCGGCTTTTTTGTATCAGCCGGCAGGTCTCCCTAAAAACAGGAGCAGAAAGCCGTGTTGACCACCACAGACGATCTTCGGGTCAAGGAAATCCGAGAATTGAGCACGCCGGACCAGGTGATGCGGGAGATCCCGCGCACGCTGACGGCAACGCGCACCGTGAGCGCCTCACGCAACGCCACCCATGCCATCTTGAACGGCACCGACGACCGGCTGCTTGTCATCGTCGGCCCGTGTTCGATCCACGACCCGGTCGCGGCCGTTGACTATGCCAGCCGGCTGGTGGCGCTGCGCGAGACCCTGTGCGACCGGTTGGAGATCGTCATGCGGGTCTATTTCGAAAAGCCGCGCACGACCGTCGGCTGGAAGGGCCTGATCAACGACCCCGACCTCGACGGCAGCTTCAACATCGACAAGGGGCTGCGGATGGCGCGCAACGTGCTGTCGGCGGTCAACAATCTCGGCCTGCCCGCAGCGACCGAATTCCTCGACATGACGACGCCGCAATACATTGCCGACCTCGTCGCCTGGGGCGCCATCGGCGCGCGCACCACCGAGAGCCAGATCCACCGCGAACTGGCTTCCGGCCTGTCCTGCCCGGTCGGCTTCAAGAACGGCACCGACGGCAATCTCAGGATCGCCGCCGAGGCGGTGAAATCCGCCGCCCAGGCGCATCATTTCATGGCGGTGACCAAGGGCGGACGCAGCGGCATTGCGACTACTACCGGCAATGAGGACTGCCACGTCATCCTGCGCGGCGGCGTTCAGCCGAATTACGATGCGGCGAGCGTCGAGGCGGCCTCGGTCGAACTTGCCCGCATCGGCGTCGCCCCCCGTCTGATGATCGATGTCAGCCACGCCAACTCGAGCAAGAAGCCGGAGAACCAGCCGAAGGTGGCGGCCGATGTCGCCGGCCAGGTGGCAGCAGGGGACGAGCGTATCATCGGGGTCATGATCGAGAGCAATCTCGTCGCCGGCCGGCAGGACGTGGTATCAGGCAAGCCGCTCGTCTATGGCCAGAGCATCACAGATGGCTGCATCGACTGGGCGACCACAGAGACGGTGCTGCACGGCCTCGCCGGCGCCGTAGAATGGCGCCGCTCAGCCCGCCGCGCCATGATGGAGAACCGGCCGGGCGCCGCCTGATACGAGGCGATGCGCGGGAAGGACGCTGCGGCTCCCCTTGCACCCCGGCCACCGGTCTGCTAGATACTGAACCATATGGTTCAGTATGCCGACTTGGACTCCTCGTTCGCCGCGCTCTCGGACGCCACCCGGCGTGGCGTTCTGGAGCAGCTCGGACGCGCAGATGCTTCGATCACCGAGCTTGCCGGAAAGTTCCACATGACCCTCACGGGCATGAAGAAGCACGTCGGCGTCCTGGAGCAGGCGGGGCTCGTCACCACGCAGAAGGTTGGCCGCGTGCGGACCTGCAAGCTCGGCCTGCGCGGACTGGAGGAAGAGGCGGCCTGGATCGAGCGGCACCGCCTGCTCTGGGACGCACGCTTCAACGAGTTGGACAAGGTTGTCGAGGAATTGAAACGGAAGGAGAAAGCCGATGCGCCAAAGAACCGAGAGTGAGCCCACGAACAACCGCACGACGGTCGAACGGACGTCCGAGCGCGAGCTGGTCGTCACGCGAACAGTCAACGGTCCGGCGCGCATCGTGTTCGAGGCGTGGACCAAGCCCGAGCTGTTCAAGCAGTGGTGGGTGCCGAAGTCGATGGGCATGTTCCTGCGTTCCTGCGAGATGGATGCTCGTACAGGAGGCACGTACCGCCTGGTGTTCGGCCACGACGCCTCGGACCTTCACGAATTCTTCGGCAGGTATATCGAAGTGACACCGCACTCACGCCTTGTCTGGACCAATGACGAAGGTGGTGACGGTGGACCCGTCACCACGCTGACCTTCGAGGAAAAGGGTGGCAATACGCTGCTGGTCATGCACGAACTCTATCCCTCGAAGGAGGCTCTCGACGCGGCCGGTACCGGGGCGGCGGATGCGATGGGCGAGACGTTCGAGCAATTGGACGAGCTTCTCGTCGTCTTGGGCGAGAGCGTGAGGCGGTCATGACGTCATCGATCTCCGGGACGGGGTTGCTGCCCCCCTCGACGACGAAAAGACCGGGACAGTGATCCGCAAGCGCAGCGCCGAGACGAAGATACGCGGCGTCATCGCTTGATCGGGATCACGCTGCCCTCAACCCTTCCCATGCCGTAAACACCGAGACCGCAAACAGCAGCAGTCCGGCCGCCCGGCCCGCAAAAGCGGTCGCCCGCGGATTGGCCACCAGCAGATTGCGGCTGCGGCCGGCGGTGATGGCGAGCCCGCCATAGATGGCGGCCTGCGTCAGCATCGTCAGCAAGCCCATGACCGTCGCCTGCATCCAGATCGGGCCGTAATCCGGCTTCAGGAACTGCGGATAGACGGCAAATATGAAGAGATAGGCCTTCGGGTTGATCAGGCAGGTCACCAGTCCCTGGCGAAAGGCCTTCCAGGCCGTACGGCTGCCGGCGGGCCCGTCGTGGCCGACGGTGATGGAACTGCGCATCAGCGAGATACCGATGAAGGCCATGTAGGCGGCGCCGGCTATCAGCAGCGGCTTGTACAGGATCGGTACGAAATGCATCAGCAGGCCGACGCCGATGGCGCCGTTCAGCGTGTGCACGATGCCGCCGACCATGATGCCACCGGTGGCGGCGAGGCCCCGGTCGCGGCCGCCGGTGAGCGCATTGGCAAGCACGAACAGCATGTCCATCCCGGGTACGATGATGATGCCGAACAGCAGGATAAAGAACAGCCAGAGATTTTCCGCGTAGCTCATGTCAGTTGCCTGTCGCTTCCTGCTGGGGTGCCGTTGAGGAATTTGTTGATTTTCAACCCGATAGGCAGTCCAATAAATCATCCCAACTGACGGGGATGTGTCAGTAGCGTTCATCAGGGAGAGGAAATGCGCAAGGCGTCGCGGCTGTTCGAGATTATCCAGATCCTGCGGCTGGCGCGGCAGCCGGTGACGGCAGCCATGATCGCCGGGCAGCTGGAAGTCACGATGCGTTCGATCTATCGCGACATCGCCGCACTGCAGGCAATGCGCGTGCCGATCGAAGGCGGGCGCGGTATCGGCTACATATTGCGGCCCGGCTTCGACCTGCCGCCGCTGATGTTTTCGATCGAGGAGATGGAAGCGATCGTCCTGTCGCTCGCCCTGCTGGAGCGCACGGGAGCGAACTCAAGCAGGCGGCCAAGCGCGTCAGCGCCAAGATCGCCGGCGCCGTGCCGCCGCCGTTGCGCCAGGCGTTCGACGCCAACGCACTGCATGTCTGGGGGTTCGCAGCACCGGCAATCGGGACCATCGATCTGGCGCTTGTGCGCCGCGCCATCCGCGACGAGGAAAAGCTCGACCTGTCCTATCGCGACGAAATCGGCCGCGCCTCCGAGCGGCTGATCCGTCCAATCGCGCTGATCTACTATTCAGAAACCGCCAACATCGTCGCCTAGTGCGAATTGCGCCAGGCCATCCGCAATTTCCGCAGCGACCGCATCGCGGATTGCCGGGCGACCGGCCTGCGCTTCAAGGGCGAAGGCGATCGCCTGCGGCAGGTCTGGGTCGATGGCTGGAACGCTGTCGCTGGCGGCTGAAGCGAGCGGATTTTACCGCACATCCACCCAGCGCTTCTCCTCGAACGACCTCGCCATCGCGTGCACGGTGCGTTCGATCTCCAGCCCTTCGGCGAACTCGATGACCCGTGCCGGCTTGCCGGCAAGCCGCGTCAGCAATTCGTGGCACTCGATGATCTTGAGATCGTTGAAGCCGAGCCCATGGCCCGGCGCCGGGAGGAAGGCGTCGTAGGGCTTGTGATGTGGCGCGACCAGTATGGTGCGGTAGCCCTGTTCGGTCGGGCGATCGGCGGTGACATAGAGCTGGATTTCGTTCATCCGCTCCTGGTCGAACAGGATCGATCCCTTGGAGCCGAAAATCTGGATGGCGATGCGGCCCTTGCGGCCCCAGGCCGAGCGGTTGACCAGCAGCGTGCCGGCAATGCCGTTTTCCAGATGCATCAAAACGCTGGCGATGTCGTAGGTCTCCACCGCACGGCGGCCGCCGCTGGCCAGCTTGCGGTCGACATAGGGTTTGGCCATGTCGCAGATGACTTTTGCGACGCGGCCGAACAGCGTCGAGACCAGCGACAGCGGATGCACGGCGAAATCGTCGAGCGCGCCATAGCCGGATGCGGCCTCATGCTTCCAGAAGAACAGCGCTTCGGGGTCGGCCATGAAGTCCTCGTCCATCTCGATGCGCAGATGGTTGACCTCGCCGATGATCTTTTCCTCGAGCAGCGCGCCGATGTGGCGGATGGCCGGGCTCTGTATGTAGTTGTAACCAAGCGCTGCGACCTTGCCGGACTTCTTCGCCGCGGCCGCCATCGCCGCTGCTTCGGCAAAGCTCGGCGCCATCGGCTTCTCGCACCACAGATGTTTGCCGGCTTCGAGAATAGCGATGGCCATCTCCGGATGGAACTGATTGGGCGTGGTCAGCGAGACGATATCGACCTCGGGGTCGTTGACGACGGCACGCCAGTCGCCCGACGCCTTGGCGAAGCCGAACTCACCGGCCTTGCGCTTGGCCAGCTCCTCGTTGACCTCGCCGAGATGGACCAGCTTCGGCTTGGCGACATCGGGAAAGACGGCGCCGACGGCGCTCCACGCAATGGCGTGGCATTTGCCCATGAAACCCGTGCCGATAAGACCAACGCCGACCATTTCTTTCTCCCAATACCTGAAGCGATCGATGGATGAATTAGTCCATTTCTTCTCCGAATGGAATGTCTGCCTCATTTTTTATGGCCTTCTTGCGCAGGCTCGCTATGATGGGGCAGAGAGGACGTCACTTGAGTTAAAGAGAGCATGATGTCGTCCGAAAACCGCTGCACACTTTTCGGCATCATGCTCTAGATGAGCTTGGACGGGGCGACGATGGACGAACGGGTACCTCGCGACTTCGAGACGCTGCGCGCCACGATCCTCGATCGCCGTGAAACCTTGCCCAAGCGCATCGCCCAGATCGCCGCCTATGCGCTCGACAATCCCGATGACATCGCCTTCGGCACCGCCGCCAGCATCGCCGCTTCGGCGGGCGTGCAGCCGTCCACCTTGATCCGCTTTGCCCAGCAACTAGGCTTCGACGGCTTCACCAGCCTGCAGCAGGTGTTTCGCGAGCGGCTGCGCGAGCGCAATTCCTCTTATGACGAACGCCTGCAGGCGCTGCGCGCCAAGGCCGATGCGGGTGCTGGACACCGCGCCATCTTCGACGGCTTCGTCGCCGCCGCCAGCACTTCGCTCAACGACATCTCACGCTCGCTGGACGAGGCCCATCTGGAAGACGCAATTGCGCTGCTGGCCAAGGCCGAGACCATCTATGTCCTGGCCAAGCGCCGCTCCTATCCGGTGGCGAGCTACATCGCCTATGCGCTGGGCAAACTGAAGATCCGCAACCAGCTGATCGAATCCGCCGCCGGCCTCAATGCCGAAATGGTCGCCTTCGCCACCCCGGCGGACGCCGTCATCGCCATCAGCTTCTCGCCCTACGCACCGGCCACCATCGAGGAGGCCCGCACCATTTCCGAACAGGGCGTGCCGATCGTCGCCATCACCGACAGTTCGTTTTCGCCACTCGCCCAGTTCGCCAAGGTCTGGTTCGAGGTCGCCGAGGCCGATTTCGCCGGCTTCCGCTCGCTGTCGGCCACCATGGCGCTGGCCATGGCGCTCACCGTCGGCGTCGGCGAGAAGCGGCGCAGCACCGGAAAGAAGCGTAAGGCCTAGGCCGGCGCCCGGCGCTCGAATTCGCGGAGGAATGCTCATTCCATATTGACTATGGATTGGAATTATTATTTCATATTCCCGGCGCCACGCTGCCGCTCGCGCGTGTCCCCCAACTACGTTGCTCAAGACAACAAGACCGACGGGAGGTTCCAATGAGCGAAGCCATGGACGCCAAACAGGCGACGCTCGATGTCATCACCATCGGTCGCGCTTCCGTCGACCTTTACGGCCAGCAGATCGGCTCGCGGCTGGAGGACATCACCTCCTTCGCCAAATCGGTCGGCGGCTGCCCGGCCAACATCTCGGTTGGCACGGCGAGACTAGGCCTGCGCTCGGCGCTGCTCACCCGCGTCGGCGACGAGCAGATGGGCCGCTTCATCCGCGAGCAGCTCAGGCGCGAAGGCGTCAATGTCGATGGGCTCAAGACCGACCAGGAACGGCTGACGGCCCTGGTGCTGCTTTCGGTCGAGAGCGAAGGCGTCTCGCCAATGATCTTTTATCGCAGCGACTGCGCCGACATGGCGCTCGCCGAAGAAGACATCGATGAAGCCTTCATCGCCTCGGCCCGTTCCATCGTCGTCACCGGCACGCATTTTTCCCGGCCCAACAGCGACGCCGCCCAGCGCAAGGCGATCCGCATCATCAAGGCCAGGGGCGGCAAGGTGGTGTTCGACATCGACTACCGCCCCAACCTCTGGGGCCTCGCCGGCCATGCCGAAGGTTTTGAGCGCTATGTCAAATCCGACCGCGTCTCAGCCCAGCTGAAGACGGTGCTGCCCGATTGCGACCTCATCGTCGGCACCGAGGAAGAGATCATGATCGCCTCGGGCGCCGACGATTGCCTGAGCGCGCTGAAGACGATCCGCGCGCTGTCCAAGGCAACCATCGTACTGAAGCGCGGCGCCATGGGCTGCATCGTCTATGACGGGCCGGTCAGCGACGATCTGGAAGACGGTATCGTCGGCAAGGGCTTTCCGATCGAGATCTACAATGTGCTGGGCGCGGGTGATGCCTTCATGTCCGGTTTTCTGCGCGGCTGGCTCGGTGGCGAAAACCTGGCAACGGCGGCGACCTGGGCCAATGCCTGCGGCGCCTTCGCCGTGTCGCGGCTGCTCTGCGCGCCGGAATATCCGACCTTCGAGGAATTGCAGTTCTTCCTCAAGGACGGCAGCAAGCACTTAGCGTTGCGCAAGGACGAGGCGATCAACCACATCCATTGGGCGACGACCCGCCGCCGCGATATCCCCTCGATGATGGCGCTCGCCTGCGACCACCGTGTGCAGCTTGAGGACGTCGCGGCAAAGACCGGCGCCGATCCGGCGCGCATCCGCGACTTCAAGGTGCTGGCGGTCAAGGCTGCGGCGAAAGTCGCCGCCGGCCGCGACGGCTATGGCATGCTGATCGACGAGAAGCACGGTCGCGAGGCGATGTTCGAGTTCGCCCGCCACCCCTTTGCCTGGCTCGGCCGTCCCGTCGAACTGCCGGGCTCCCGGCCGCTGCGCTTCGAGTTCTCGCAGGACATCGGCTCGCAACTGGTGGAATGGCCGGTCGACCACTGCATCAAATGCCTGTGCTTCTATCACCCCGACGATCCGGCAGCGCTCAAGGAAGAGCAGCAGCAGAAGCTGCGCTCGCTGTTCGAAGCCGCGCGGAAGGTCGGCCGGGAGCTTCTGGTCGAGATCATCGCCGGCAAGCACGGCAAGCTCGATGACACGACGATCCCGCGCGCCCTGGAAGAACTCTATGCGCTTGGCATCAAGCCGGACTGGTGGAAGCTCGAACCGCAGGCGTCGGCCGGCGCCTGGGCCAAGATCGAAGCGGTGATCCTGAAGCACGATCCCTGGTGTCGTGGCGTCGTGCTGCTGGGTCTCGAAGCGCCGCAGGACGAACTGGAAGCGGCCTTTGCCGCCACCGCCAAGGCGCCGATCGTCAAGGGCTTTGCCGTCGGCCGCACAATCTTCGTCCACGCCGCCGAACAATGGCTGGCGGGCAAGATGACGGATGACGAGGCTGTCGCCGACATGGCCGCGCGCTTCGAACAGTTGACCGAAGCGTGGCTTGCCGCGCGTGGCCGTAAAGCAGCATAAAGGCGCGGCAAGAGGACTGCGGAGGAAAACACCATGAGCAAGACAATCCGCCTGACGATGGCGCAGGCGCTGACCCGCTTTCTGAGCAAGCAGATGACCGAGATCGACGGCAGACGAGTGCCCATCTTCGGCGGTGTGTGGGCGATCTTCGGTCACGGCAATGTCGCCGGCATCGGCGAGGCGCTGTACCAGCTGCGCGACGAATTGCCGACCTTCCGCGCCCACAATGAGCAGGCGATGGCGCATGCGGCGATCGCCTATGGCAAGGCCAATTTCCGCCGCCGCTTCATGGCCGCGACCTCTTCGATCGGCCCCGGTGCGCTCAACATGGTGACGGCGGCGGCGCTCGCCCATGTAAACAGGTTGCCCGTCCTGTTTTTGCCGGGCGATGTCTTCGCCAACCGCATTCCCGACCCGGTGCTGCAGCAGGCCGAGGACTTTTCCGACGGCACCGCGACGGTCAATGACTGCTTCCGTCCGGTGTCGCGCTATTTCGACCGCATCACCCGTCCCGAGCAGATCATCCCGGCATTGGCGCGGACCATGCAGGTGCTGACCGATCCGGCGGAATGCGGCCCGGTGACGCTGTCGCTCTGCCAGGACGTGCAGGCCGAGGCCTATGACTATCCCAAGAGCTTTTTCGCCGAGCGCGTCTGGCACCAGCGCCGGCCGCGTCCGGACCGGCATGAATTGGCGGCGGCGGTCACCGCGCTGAAGGGTGCGAAAAAACCGCTGATCATCGCCGGCGGCGGCGTGCTGTATTCGCAGGCTTCGGATGAACTGGCGAAATTCGCCGAGAGCGCCGGCATTCCGGTCTGCGAGACGCAAGGCGGCAAATCCTCGCTGCCCGACACACATCCGCGCAACATGGCGGCGGTCGGCGTCACCGGCACGTCCGCGGCCAACCGGCTGGCGGAAGAAGCCGATGTCGTGCTCGCCATCGGCACCCGGCTGCAGGATTTCACCACCGGCTCATGGGCGCTGTTCAAGAATTCCGGCAAGACCATCATCGGACTCAACGTGCAGCTTTTCGATGCCGGCAAGCATCGTGCGCTGCCGCTGGTCGCCGATGCGGCCGAAGGGCTTGTCGAACTGGGTGCGGCGTTGGGGAGCTGGAAAGCACCGGCGACATGGACCGACAATGCGACCCAAGGCAAGAAGGCATGGCAGGCCGAAGCCTCCAAGGTGACGGCGTCGACCAACGCCGCCTTCCCTTCGGACGCGCAGGTGATCGGCGCCGTGCAGCGCGCGCTGGGGTCCGGCGTGACCTTGCTGAATGCGTCGGGCGGCCTGCCGGGCGAGCTGCACAAGCTCTGGCAGGCAGGCGCGCCCGGCTCGTACCATGGCGAATATGGTTTCTCGACCATGGGTTACGAGATTGCCGGCGGGCTCGGCGCCAAGATGGCCAAGCCCGATCAGGAGATAGTCGTCATGGTCGGCGACGGATCCTACCTGATGATGAATTCGGAGATCGCCACCTCGGTGATGCTCGGATTGAAGCTGATCATCGTGGTGCTCGACAACAGGGGTTATGGCTGCATCAACCGGCTGCAGATGGCCACCGGCGGCGCCAACTTCAACAACCTCCTGAAGGACGCGCGCCACGAGATCTTGCCCGACATCGACTTCGCCGCGCATGCGGCCAGCATGGGCGCTATTGCCGAGAACGTGCCGTCGATCACCGGCCTGGAGACCGCGCTGCAAAAGTCGAAAACCAACGACCGCACCACCGTGCTGGTCATCGACACCGACCCGCTGATTTCCACCGATGCCGGCGGCCATTGGTGGGATGTCGCGGTGCCGGAAGTCTCCGCACGGCCGCAGGTCAACGCAGCCCGCAAGGCCTATGACGAAAAGCGGCAGATGCAGACAATCGGCGATTGATGTACATGCACCCGCCCCCTACCTCCCCTTGTGGAGGTCGGACCGAAGGTCCGGTGGGGGTCTGGCGCCGCACCCCACCCCGCTGCTTCGCAGCGACCCTCCCCACAAGGGGGAGGGTGAACAAAAAACCGGAGCTAAAACTTGAAAGCCAAACTGGGCATGTCCCCCATTGCGTGGTGGAACGACGATCTTGCCGAACTCAGCGACGACGTCTCGCTGGAAGAGTGCCTGCGCCAGTCGCGCTCGGCAGGTTTCACCGGAATGGAAATGGGCCGGCGTTTTCCAAACGACCCCGAAATCATGCTGCCGATCCTGAAAAAGGCCGACGTGACGCTGTGCGGCGGCTGGTTCTCCGGCACCCTGGTTGATGAGGACATGGGCAAGAACAAGGATCGCATCCAGCCGATGATCGACCTGTTCAAGGCGGTGAATGCGCCTTGCATCGTCTATGGCGAGGTCGGCCGCTCGATCCAGGGCGATCGCTCCAGGCCTCTCGCCACCAAGCCGAAATTGTCGAACGACGAGATGAGGGCCTATGCCAGGCGCCTCACCGAATTCGGCGAATGGTGCGCCGAGCAAGGCATGCCGCTGTCCTATCACCATCACATGGCGGCAGTGGTCGAGACTGAGCCGGAGCTCGATGCCTTCATGCGCCATTCCGGCGAAGGCATTCCGTTGCTGCTCGATGCAGGGCATCTCGCCTTTGCCGGCGGCGACGTGCTGCGCGCCATCGACAACCACCACAAGCGGATCAGCCATGTCCATGTGAAGGATGTGCGCATGGGCGTGATCGACGGGCTCGACCGCACGAAACAGTCCTTTCTCGAGGCCGTGGCGCTCGGTGCCTTCACGGTGCCTGGCGACGGTTCGCTCGATTTCGGCGCCATCGTGCAGCGCTTCGCCGACCATGGCTATGAAGGCTGGTTCGTCGTCGAGGCCGAGCAGGACCCGAAGAAGAACCCGCCGCTCAAGATGGCGCAGGTCGGCCACAAGGAATTGATGCGGGTGATGACGGCGGCCGGCTACACGGTGGAAACGCAGGGTTTTCCCAATGCCTGAGGCGATCCGATGAAGGATTACGAGCACCCGTTCTTCCGGCCGCTGTGGCGGCGCGTTGCCGTCGTCGCCGTCTGCGTGATCTGGGCCGGAATAGAATTCGCCTCCGGCACCCCATTCTGGGGCATCATTGCGCTCGGCTTTGCCGCCTACGCCGTCTGGCAGTTCTTCTATCTTTACAAGCCGGTGGAGGAGAGCAAGGCTGCGCCTGATCGACCGAAGACCGGCGAAGCGAAGGCGGACGCCGGACCGAAGGAATGAAGCGGCCGTGGCTCGGAAGGGCTTGCGGGTCGGACACTGGACACCTGGCGTATCGCCTACGTCGATGATTGGCCGGAACGTCCCTCGCTTCGTCATCCTAGGGTCTTCGCGACGGAGCTTCGCTCCTGCTTCGCCCTAGGATGACGAAGTTGAGAGGCCGACCTCGAAGACATGCGATAGGAGAGACAAAACATGTCGAAACTGCTCGTCAAAGCCGACAAGGGCCATGGCCGCGTCGCCCATGTCACGCCCAAAAGCGCCGGATGGACCTATGTCGGCTTCGACCTGCACCGGCTGAAGCCGGGCGCGACCGCATCCGGCAAGACGCGGGATCGCGAAGTCTGCCTGGTGTTCGTCACCGGCAAGGGCACGGCAAGGGCCGGCGGCCAGGAACTCGGCCTGCTCGGCGAGCGCATGTCGCCCTTCGAGGGCAAGCCGTGGTCGGTCTATATTCCGGAGGGGTCGGATTGGTCGGTCACCGCCGACACCGATCTCGAGCTCGCGGTCTGCTCGGCGCCGGGCCTTGGCGGCGGCTTGCCCGTTCGCGTCATCGCACCCGACGACCTCGGCCAGGAGACTCGGGGCAAAGGCACCAACACGCGCTACGTCACCAACATATTGCCCGAGGGTAAGCCGGCCGACTCGCTGCTGGTGGTCGAGGTCATCACGCCCGGCGGCCACACATCGAGCTACCCGCCGCACAAGCACGACCAGGACAATCTGCCGGCCGAATCCTATCTTGAGGAAACCTACTACCACCGCCTCAACCCGCCGCAGGGTTTTGCCTTCCAGCGCGTCTACACCGACGCCGACAAGACCGGCGCCCGCGAACTGGACGAAGCCATGGCGATCGAGGACGGCGATGTTGTGCTGGTGCCCAAGGGCTATCACCCCTGCGCCGCCTGCCACGGCTACGACCTCTATTACCTTAACGTCATGGCCGGGCCGAAGCGGACATGGAAGTTCCACAACGCGCTCGAGCACGAATGGCTGATGAAGGCCTGATCGGCCTTCGCTTGCGGCGGAAGCTGTTGGTCCAGCAGGAAAAAATCGTCGGCTAAGGACCTGCGGGGTCGATTTGCCTTCGAAAACCCGCATAAGCTTCGTCAATCCGTCATGGAAATCACCTATGGCAGCGGGCTGACGAGGATTTTTTTCGATGCGCTACGCCATCTATTTCACCCCGAGGCAGGACGAGCCGCTGGCGCGGCTCGCCGCCAACTGGCTGGGCCGCGACCCCTTTGGCGCCGCCACCAGGCCGGTCGAGGCGGTGGGCGAGCTGTCGGCGGCCGAAGTCGCCTTTCACACCGCATCGGCGCGGCGCTACGGTTTTCATGCGACGCTGAAAGCGCCCTTCCGGTTGGCCGCCAACGAAACCGAAAGCTCGTTGCGCGCGGCGCTGGACGCCTTTGCCGAAGCAACGCCGACGGTCACCATCCCGCGCCTGGTCGTCAGCCAGATCGATGGTTTCTTCGCTTTGCTGCCGGAAGGCCCGCTGCCGCCGCTCAACCGTTTCGCCGATGATGTCGTGCTTAGCTTCGACCGTTTTCGCGCGCCGCTCACCGAGGCCGAGAGCGCGCGGCGCAGCCCGGATTCGCTGAAACCCGCCGAGTTCCGCAATCTCTGTCAGTGGGGCTACCCCTACGTGTTCGAGACCTTTCGCTTCCACATGACACTGTCCGGCCGGGCCGGGCCGCAGGAAAGCCAACGTCTGCGCGCGGCAATCGACAGCCTGTTCGCCGATGTGCTGCAGCAGCCGGTGCTGGTGGATGCGCTGACGCTGTTCGTCGAAACCGAACCGGGCGCTCCGTTCATGGTGCTTTCGCATCATGCGCTCGGCCGCCGCGCTGCCCGAAAAACCGCCTGACCGCAATTCGTCCGAGTAAGCAAGGACTGCCTGAATGACCGCCGAAACTGTTCTCCACAACGCCCGCATCGTGCTTGCCGACGAGATCGTCGAAGGGTCGCTCGTGCTGCGCGACGGTTTTATCTCCGGCGTCGACGCCGGCACCGGCCACACCGGCGGGAGCATGGGCGGCGAGGACATGGGCGGCGACTACATCATTCCCGGCCTGGTCGAGCTGCACACTGACCATCTCGAAGGCCACTATGCGCCGCGCCCGAAAGTGCGCTGGAACCCGATCGCCGCCGTCCTTGCCCATGACGCGCAGGTGGCCACCGCCGGCATCACCACCGTCCTCGACGCTTTGCGTGTCGGCATGGACGAGGACGCGGATATTACCTCCGACGACATCCGCAAGCTCGCCGGCGCGATCGAGGACAGCGTCGCGAAAGACCGGTTGCGGGCCGACCATTTCTTGCACCTGCGCTGCGAGGTCTCGGCGCCGGATTGCTTGCGGGCTTTCGCCAATTTCGATGGCGACGAGCGGGTCAAACTGGCCTCGCTGATGGACCATGCGCCGGGACAGCGCCAGTTCGTCAATCTCGAGACCTACGCCTATTACTACCAGCGCAAGCTGAAGCTGACCGATCGCGACTTCCAATTGTTCTGCGAAAAGCGGATGTCGGAATCAGCGAAGAATTCGGGACCGAACCGGGTGGCGATATCAGCCGCCTGCAACGAGTGGGGCATTGTGCTGGCGAGCCATGACGACGCCACATCGGGCCATGTCGACGAAGCGATCGAGCAGGGCGTGCGCGTCGCGGAATTCCCGACCACGCTGGAAGCCGCCAAGGCCTCGAAGGATGCCGGGCTCGGCGTGCTGATGGGCGCGCCCAACGTCATGCGCGGCTCCTCGCATTCGGGCAACGTCTCGGCCCGCACGCTGGCCGGCGACGGCCTGCTCGACATATTGTCGTCCGACTACATTCCCTTCAGCCTGATCCAGTCGGCCTTCTTCCTCGGCGACGTCGTCGAGGGCATTTCCCTGCCGCAGGCGGTTGCGATGGTGTCGAAGAATCCGGCCGAGGCGATCGGCCTAAACGACCGCGGCGTCATCGAACAGGGCCGCCGCGCCGACCTCGTGCGTGTGCGCGTCGACGACCATGTGCCGGTCGTGCGCACTGTCTGGCGCCAAGGGCGCCGGGTCGCCTGATGGTCTCGGCGTCGATCGAGCGCGAACTCAGCAGCGAGGCCTTTCCGCTCCGCAACGGCGTGTTTGTCGCCGTCGTCGGCCCGAGTGGCGCCGGCAAGGATACGGTAATCGGTTATGCCCGCACCTTGTTTGCCGACGAGACGAGGCTGGAGTTCGTCCGCCGGGTCATCACCAGGCCGAGCGATGCGGCAAGCGAGGATCACGACACGCTGGCCGACGCGGCCTTTGTCGAAGCCGAGGCCGACGGCGCCTTCGCCATTTCCTGGGAGGCGCACGGCCTGCGCTACGGCATTCCGGCCGATGTCGACTCGTCCATCGCCAACGGCTATGTCGCGGTCGCCAATGTCTCGCGCGCAGTCATCCCGGTGCTGCGGGAGCGCTATGCCAATCTGGCTGTCGTCGAGATCACCGCCTCGCCGGAAATCCTCGCCGAGCGTCTCGCCCAGCGCGGCCGCGAATCGCGCGGCGAAGTGCTGGCTCGGCTCGCCCGCAGCGCCAATATCGCTTTGTCCGGCTCCGGCGTCACCTCGATCGACAATGGCGGCCAGCGCGAAGCCGCCGGAGAACGCTTCGCCGAGGTGCTGCGCAATGCGATGGCCTTCTCGGATATATCCGGCGTGATGTAGCGCTACTCCGCCGCGACAGTCTTCCGGCTGGCATCGAGCATCAGCCGCCTTGCGCGGAACACGCCCCATTGCTGGTCGACCAGCACGCCGATCAGGATCACGCCGCCCATCACCGCGAAGTTGAGCGAGGACGGGATGCCGAGCAGATTGACCAGGTTCTGCAACTCCTGCAGCAGCACGGTGCCCAGGATGACGCCGACCAGCGAGCCTTCGCCGCCGCGCAGCGAGAAGCCGCCGAGAACGGCGGCGGCAATGGCGTAGAGCTCGTAGAACTGGCCGTGGCTGGCCGGCGAGATCGAGCGCGTGTACATGGCGAAATAGATCGCCGACAGCGCCGTCAGCACGCCGCAGATGACATAGGCGGCCATGACGACACGGCCGGTGCGAATTCCCGAATATTTCGCCGCCTCTTCGTTCTTGCCGATGGCATAGAGGTAGCGTCCGAACACCGAGCGGTGCAGCACCACCCACATGACGATCGAAATGACGATCAGTGCGATGAAGCTGTTGGGCACGCCATAGCTGCGGCCCGCGGTGAGGAATTCGAGCTCGGGAAAATTCTGGCCGAAGGCGAAGCCGGCGGTGCCGTCGGCGGTATAGAAACGGGCGACCCCGCGATAGATCAAAAGGCCGCACAGCGTGACCACGAAGGGCTGCAATTTCAGCCTTGTGATCAGCCAGCCATGCGCCAGTCCGATGATGCCGCCCAGCACCAGGATCAGCGGCAGCGCCAGCGGCCATGGCATGTCGCGCACGGCGATGAAATCGATGAATAGCGTGCCGAGCAGCGCCACCAGCGATCCCACCGACAATTCGATGCCGCCGGTAATGATGACGAAGGCCTGGCCGATGGCGAGGATCCCGAACAGGCCGATCAGGTTCGAGGTGTTGGCGAGGTTGATCGGCAAAAGAAAGCGCGGGTTGATGGCGGTCACCACGGCGCCGACCACCAGGATCAGGATCAGCAGGCCGAGATCTTTTTTGCTCATCGTCTTCTCCCCAATGCGCCGGACCGGCAATCGCCTGAAGCCCGCTAGTTTGCCGGCTTGCCGACCGCCAGCAACAGCACGTTTTCCTGGCTGAATTGTTCTTTGTCGAGAATGCCCGAGATCTGGCCCTCATGCATGACGGCGATGCGGTCGGACACGCCGATCACCTCTTCCATGTCGCTGGAGATCATCAGCACGGCCACGCCGGCATCGGCCAAGGCTCGCATCAGCCCGTAAATCTCGGCCTTGGCGCCGATATCGATGCCGCGCGTAGGCTCATCGAGGATCATCACCTTCGGGTTCATCGCCAGCCATTTGCCCAGCACCACCTTCTGCTGGTTGCCGCCCGACAGCGTGCCGGTTCGCGTCTGCACCGACGGCGCCTTGATGCCGAGATTGCTCTTCTGCTTCTCGGCGGTGGCGGTCTCGGCGCTTGCCGACACCAGTCGACGCTTCGCATGCGCCGGCAGGTTGGGCAGCGAGATGTTCTGCGCGATCGACAGGTCAAGCAAAATGCCGGTCAGCTTGCGGTCTTCCGGAACCAGAAAAATGCCATGCGCGACCGCATCGGCCGCCGAACCCAGCACAAGCGGCTTGCCGTCGAGTTCGAGCCCACCGCCAAGCGTGCTGTCTATGCCGAAGAACACCCGCGCCAGTTCGGTGCGGCCGGAGCCGACAAGGCCGGCGAGGCCGAGGATTTCACCGCGCCTGATGTCGAGGTCGACCGGCCGGGCAGGGTAGGCGGGGGTGCGGATGGCTTTGGCCGAGAGCGCAGTGGCGCCCGGCGCCCGAGCCGCCTCGGAGGCCTTCTCGCGCTCCTTCAGCATGCGGCCGATCATCAGCTTGACCATCTGGTCGTGGTTGATGGCGCTCTTCGGCAAGGTGCCAGCCAGCATGCCGTCGCGCAGCACCACGACGCGGTCGGCGACGCGCTCGACCTCATGCAGCCGGTGCGAAATGAAGATGACGCTGATGCCATCGGCCTTCAGCGCCTTGATGACGTCGAGCAGCTTGTCGGTTTCGGCGAGCGGCAGGCTCGACGTCGGCTCGTCGAGGATCACCAGCCGCGCCTTGATCGACAGTGCCTTGGCGATCTCGACCATCTGCTGCTGCGCCAGCGACAGCGAGGCAACCGGCGTATCGGCGGAGAAATTGGCGCCGACGCGCTTCAGCAGTGGCGCCACCATTTCGCGCAGCTTGGCGCGGTCGACCAATCTCAGCGGCCCGCCGCGCAACGGCTCGCGGCCGAAGAAGATATTGGCGGCAACATCGAGGTTTTCGAAGAGATTGAGTTCCTGGTGGACGAAGGCGATGCCCGACCCCAGGCTGCCTTCGACGGTGAGCCCGTCATGCGCAACGCCGTCGACGGTGATGGCGCCGCTGTCCGGCCTGGTGACGCCGCCGAGGATCTTCATCAAGGTCGATTTGCCGGCGCCGTTTTCGCCGACCAGGCCGATCACCTCGCCCGGCCTGACCTCCATGGAAAAGCCGTCCAGCGCCACCACGCCCGGATAGGTTTTGCGCACGTTCTCGAGGCCGAGGAACGGGGTGGTTGCGACGATAGATGGGTCGGAATAATTCATCACGCCATATTTGATCAGGCTTGCCAGCAGCCGGTGGGCTACAGACTGACGGGCCTTGGCCGACCCGTCAACACGATCGCCGGCTCAAGGCGAACCCTGAGCCGGCGCAACTGCTCGTGGTCTCAGTTTCCGGACATCGCCTTCAGATTGGCGGCATAGGTGTCGACATCGTCCTTACCGATGATCTTGGTCGGGATGATGATCAGGCCGCCTTCCGGAATGCCTGATTTGTCGCCCTTGAGATAGGCGGCCATCAGCTTCATGCCCTGATAGGCCCATTCGAAGGGCTGCTGCACGACGGTGGCCGCCACGGTGCCTTCCTTGACGCCGCCCAACGTGATCGGATCGTCATCGAAGCCGACGACGGTGATCGAGCCGAGCTTGCCGGCGTCGCGCAGCGCTTCATAGATGCGCGGCGTGTTGTAGGAATAGAAGCCGACCATGCAGGTGATGTCGGGGCTGGCGACCAGCGCGTCCTCGACATTCTTCTTGGCGCGCGCCTGGTCGATGTCGTCGCCGCGCACGTCCACCAGTTCGATCTTGCTGCCGGCGAGGCCGTCCTTCATGCCCTGGATGCGTTCCTTGGCATTGTCGGCGCCGAGCAGGCCGACGAAGCCGAGGCACTTGCCGCCGTCCGGCATCGCTTTCTTGGCGATCTCGGCCGCCTGCTTGCCGGCGTCGACATTGGACGAGCCGATATAGGCAACACGCTTGGTCTGCGGGGCATCGGAGTCGGTGGTGAACAGCGCCGTTTCCGACGCGATCTTGTTCAGACCGTCGGTCGAGGTCTTGGGATCGACGGCCGAGACCATGATGCCCTTGACGCCGGCGGTCACCAGATCATCCATCAGCCGCTGCTGGATGGCGACCGAGGACTGCTCGGGATATTTGAGTTCGAGATTGTAGTCGGGCAATTCGGCCTGCGCCTTCTTGACGCCGGCTTCGGCGGCCTTCCAGAAATCGGAAGCGCCGTTGACGACGAAGGCCAGCGTCGGCTTGTCGTCGGCGCGCGCAATGGCTGTCGCGGTCAGGCCAAGCAGCAGGGCTGCGGTGGCCACGGATGCATGTCGTATCAAGGATTTCATGTTCAACCTCCCGTTTTGGCTCAGTCGTCGGACTGAACCGATCTTGCATTCACTGACTTGCCGCTCGCGATTTGGACGCCCTCCTCCTCAGGGGTTCCCGGCGCTGAAGAATGGCGTCGTCGGTCGCGATCACGGACATTAGAGACTCATCCCGTGCTCGTAAATAGTCTGATTTGTCTGACATATCACATGTCCGAGACCACGCTTGCGGAGGCAAACCCCGCTCGCCATCGGGCCATTCACGTGCACTTCTCGCCGCACGGGTCCCACCTGACCGGACACGGCGGATTGACGTTACAGCGTCGTTTTGTATTAGTAAACACTATTAGCAGAGGTCTCGCGCGAAGACTCGGCGGTAGCCCCAGGGCTAGTTTGCCCGACAGGTGCAGCATCGGCTTCGCGCAAGCAGATGCCTTGCAGTCCTTGAATTTCACGCAGCCGGTAGCGGCATGGCGGGGAACTTCAAAGCTGCTAATAAAGATAATCGCCTTCGACTATTTCCATTGGTCGACGGCGCGACACCATCTTGTCGGCGTGGCAGGCTTGCGACTAGACAGGCTGGGGATTGGGACGCAATGCCATGAGCGAGACGAGGGATCCGGACGACACGGCGAAGCGGCGCAAGGCGCCGGCGAGAGCCGCCAAGGGCGGCCGCGTCACCATGACCGACATCGCCAGGGCAGCCGGGTGCTCGCAGGCGACCGTCTCTTTCGTGCTCAACGATTCGCCCGGCATCCGGCTGTCGCAGCAGACGCGCGAGCGGGTGATCGACGCTGCGCGTGCGCTCGGCTACGCAGCCCCCGCCTTCTCGGCGCTGCGCAAACCTGTTCCCGCCTTCGATGGACTTGACGGTGTCATCGGTTTCGCTGTCGACCAGCTGGCGACAAGCCCAGAAGCCGTTGTCGCCATCGAGGGCGCGCGCCAGGCGTCGTGGAACGCCGGCAATGTGTTGCTCGTCGCGCAGACCATGGGCGACGCTGTCATGGAGCCGCGCGCCATTGCGGCGCTCACCAGGCGCGGCATCTCGGCGCTGATCTACATGACCATCTTCACCCGCGAGATCACGGCGCCGGACTTCCTCTACGGCCTCGACATCCCGGTCATCCTGCTCAACTGCTACACGGCCGACTATGCCTTCCCGGCCGTGGTGCCGTCGGAGATCGCCGGCGGCCAGAACTCGACCCGGCATCTGATCGGTCACGGCCACCGCCGCATCGCCATCATCACCGGCGAGCCGTGGATGCAGGCCGCGCAGGACCGGCTGAAAGGCTACCGCAGGGCGCTCGCCACCGCCGACATCCCGTTCGATCCCGAACTGGTGGTCGAGGGCGACTGGTCGGCGAGCGCCGGCTATGCCGCGACCGTGAAGCTTTTGGCGCTGAAAGAGCGCCCGACCGCCATCTTCTGCCAGAACGACCGCACGGCCATCGGCTGCTACGAAGCGCTGAAGGAGGCGGGCCTGCACATCCCGCAGGACATCTCCGTCGTCGGCTATGACGACGAGGAGATCGCCCGCCACCTGTTCCCGCCGCTGACGACATCGATCCTGCCGCACATGGCGATGGGCCAATGGGCGATCGAACAGCTCGAAGTGCCGCCGCCTGCCGGCCGCGGCCGCTATCCCATCACCAAGCTGGAATGCCCGCTGGTGCAGCGGGATTCGGTGGCAGCGGTGGCTGGATTAAGCTGAACCAGCCCATCCCGATGCAAATCGGGATGGGTCTGTTTGGTGTTGCGCCTCAGGGCAGGGTCTATCCGGGAACGTGCCGCGGTTAGAACCGCAAGACGACAAAGGAGCGCCTGCGATAGCAGCGCCGGCGCAACCGGCCATGCCGCCAGAACGTGCGGCAGTGCCGTCTCCAGACATGCCGCCTGTGGTGGCGACGATGGTGCCATCGCCGATGCGAGATCTGCTCGACATCGCCAGCGCCTTCGTCGTCATCAAACGAATTGGCATCCTGCTTGTCGAGTTCATCGAGAATGCCGTTACGGACATTGGGAACCCCGGCCACGGCCTCGAGAGGCCGAACCGCGGTAGCAAGCGCCGCGGCCCCCGCAACGCCAAACAATGCTGTCAAGAATGATCGCCGATCCATCAAAACCTCCATCAGCAAGACAAGGCTAACATGACGAGCCTAACACAAAGCAGCTAGAGCGGGTGATACAAAAGGCCAGAGGCGAATCTTCGAGCCGGCCCAAACGGGTGACCGGACGGACGGCAGAGGTCAGAGCAAGGCCGCAACCGGGCGGCGCGCTTCCTTCGGCTCGGTGACCAAGCCATGCAGAATGCCGCCGATGAAAGCGCACAGCCTGACCGGTTCCGCCTTTCCGCGAAAACGCTGAACCGCTCGGCAAAGCTCTCTCCCTAAGAATGCCCGCCACCTTGCGGCATTGGGGCTGGCTGAGAGACTGACGCCCCACGGCACATGCGATGTTGCGGTACTCAGCGCCGCGCCAATATCCGGCAGAGCTCCTTCAGGTCCCGGTCGTAGGTGCCCTTGCCGCTGAGCACGCTGGCGCAGCGTTTCTTCATCTTGGCGATCTGGCCGGCCGACATGGCGCTGATGGCAACCACCGCCGGTCGCGTCGGCACCGCCGGCGTGTTGGGATCCCGAGGGCTGGTGGGCGCGGTCGGTGCGCCAATGCCGACCCCGACCCCGGCCGTCACCCCATTGCTCACCCCGACACCGGCGCCGACCCCGACACCGTTGCCGACGGTTGCGCCGACCCCGACCCCGACGCCCGTGCCCACCGATGCGCCGACGCCGGCCGCAACGCCGCTGGTGCCGCCAACCGTAGCGCCGACACTAGCGGTGGTGCCGCTGGTGCCGCCGACCGTTGCGCCGACATTGGCGCCCTTGCTGCCGCCGACCGAGACGCCGACGCCAAGCCCGCCGCCACTGCCGCCGACCGAAACACCCACCCCGCCGCTGCCGCCGATGCCTACACTGAGCCCGCCCGCGCGAGCCGGAAAGCACAAAGCCACGGTAACCGCGCCGCCGGCCAAGACCTTTGTTAAACTTTTAAAGAAACCCATAACGCCGCTCCCCGTGTTGGTTGCCTGGGCGCAGGTTGAACAGCATCCGTTACCAATATGATTACGCGAGTGTAGCGTTTTTAGTTTCTGCGAGAATAGGTAGTGCTGGAAATCGTTGTTGTTGTTGCTTAATGTGGTTCAGATAGATATTTGTGGATTGGTGGGGAAAATCGAGGATTTGCGGTTAGCTAGACTCGGAACCTTAGACAGGCAGGACGAGTGCTTGCATGCGGGAATTTACCGGGCGCATGCCTCAGGCCGTCTTGCGAAGCCGCTTCCCTAGGCTGCGGTGGAGGATGGACCCTCGAGAATGGGCTCGTGCTGAGGAAACGGGACGATCCAAGAACCCGCGACGATCTCCACCGGTGTCGGGCGCGTTGAGCGCCACATCGTTCCCCTGCTCGCAGTCGACGGCGTCAGCGCTACCCTCGCGGAAATACCTTCGCCCCGTTTGGCGTTTCTGCCCTTTGGATCGGATGCCGATCGTCCGCTGGCGTTTCGATCTCTTCAACTTACGTCAGTTTCGCAAATCCGCTTTGCATCCTGGCTAACGTTCGAAGGGTTCGCCAAGCGAGGCGACACCGTTCAGCCTGAGCAAGCGGCGGTCCGCCGAGATGACACCGAGCACGACGATCGTAACGAGATAGGGAAGGCTGGAAAGCAGTTGCGATGGCAGGTCCAGACCGGTCGCCTGGGCGGCGAGGCTCATCAGCGAAACCGCGCCGAAGAGGCAGGCACCCAGGAAGATGCGGCCAGCGAGCCACGTACCAAAGACAACGAGTGCGATCGCGATCCAGCCACGTCCGGCAATCATACCGTCCGCCCAAAGGGGCGTGTACACCGCCGCCGCATAGGCGCCGGCAAAACCCGCCATCATGCCACCAAAAGCTATGGCCGCGACACGGATAGCGATGACCGGATAGCCGATGGCGTGGGCTGCCTTGGGATTCTCGCCGATTGCCCTCACGACAAGGCCGACTCTCGTATAGGCAAACATCGCCCAGATCGCAAACGTCACGGCAAGGGAAAGCCATACGACGACGTCCTGGACAAACAGCCTGCCGACTACCGGGATTTCCGAGAGGCCGGGAAAGGCAAGTTTCGGGAGCCCCTTCACCGTCAAGCTCTCGTAGCTTTTGCCGAACAGCGCCGAAAGGCCTTGGCCGAGAATGCCGATCGCAAGGCCTGTCGCGACCTGGTTTGCCCGGAATCCGAGTGCCAGCACTGCAAAGACGAGGGACAGGACGGCGCTACCGAGGCCGGCGGCAACGAACCCCAGCAGGTGTCCACCGCCGTGGTAGACGACGATGAACGCGAGCACCGCGCCGAGGGCCATCAGGCCCTCTACGCCGAGGTTAAGAACACCGGCGCGCTCGACCACCAACTCGCCGAGTGCGGCAAGGAGAAAGGGGGTTGCCGCTGCGAGCATGCCCGAAATAATGAACTCGACGGCGTTCATGGCTGGCTCAGGTGATGGGGGCGGCGCCACTCGATGCGGTAGCGCACGAAGGCCACAGCGCCGAGATAGGCGAGCAGCAAGCTGCCTTGGAAGACGCGGACGGCGGCGATCGGCAGGTTTGCCGACACCATCGCATTGTCGCCGCCGATATAGAGGACAGCCATAAAGAGCGCGGAAAAGATGATGCCGACTGGATGCAAGCCGCCGAGATAGGCGACAATGATGGCCGCATAACCGTAGCCGGTCGAGATCGAGCGCTGCAGCTGGCCGAGCGGACCCGCGACTTCCGCCGCGCCTGCCAGTCCCGCCGCCATGCCACCGA
This sequence comes from Mesorhizobium sp. M0772, assembly GCF_040320135.1. NCBI lineage: Bacteria > Pseudomonadati > Pseudomonadota > Alphaproteobacteria > Hyphomicrobiales > Phyllobacteriaceae > Mesorhizobium > Mesorhizobium sp. M0772. The sequence continues at coordinate 65,253 of NZ_JAMYPB010000025.1, forward strand.
TCAGAAGCGACAGCCAAATCGCACGCCCTTCGCTGAAGCCGGCGTAACCGGCCGCGCGCGGGGCAAGGCCGCCGACCTTGAGCTTATACCCCATGAAGCTTCGCTGCATGAAAACCCAGGCCACCAGCGAGAGCGCAAGTGTGATGAGCAGCGAGACGTTGACGCGGGTACCGGTGATCAGGGTCGGCACCATCGCGTCGTTCTGAAACATGACGGATTGTGGGAAATTGAAGCCGGCCGGGTCCTTCCATGGGCCGAGCAGCAGGTAGTTGAGGACTTGCGCCGCAACGAGGCTCAGCATCAAGGAGACCAGGATCTCGTTCGCATTGAGCCTGACGCGCCAGAAGGCGGTGATAGATGCCCAAAGTGCACCGCCGAGGGCACCGAGAAGCAGCATCAGCGGCCAGATCCACTGCCCGGTCGCCTGCGGAAACCAGACGGGGATCGCCGAGGCGAAAATAGCGCCCAGGATAAACTGGCCCTCCGCGCCGATGTTGAACACTTTTGCGCGGAAACCGATCGCCAGCCCCTGAGCAATGAGGAGAAGGGGCCCCGCCTTCAGCAGCACCTCCGCAAACGATGCCCAGGAGAGGAACGGCTCGAGAAGCATCGCGTACAGGACGGCCGCCGGATCTCGGCCTATCAGCACATAAAGGCCCAGATTGAGGATGATCGCCATGCCAAGCGCGACAGCCGGGGCCAGCATGGCCGCGACGAGCGAGGCATGCTCCCGGCGGACGAGCGCGGGGAGGAACGGCGCGGCCCAAACGCTCATGCAGGAACCTTCTCTGGCGAGGCATGTGCTCCGATCATGTATCTGCCGATGTCTTCGGGGCGCGTGTCCCGCGTGACCAGAGGCGGACTCAGCATTCCATGATGGAGCACCTGGATGAAATCGCAGAGTTCGAAAAGTTCCTCGAGTTCCTCGGAAATTACGAGGATCGCCACGCCCAGGTTGCGCAACGCGATGAGCCGCCTTCTGATGGCGGATGCAGCGCCAATGTCTACACCCCAGGTTGGCTGCGCCACGAAAAGCAGTTTTGGCGACAGCATCATCTCGCGACCGACGATGAATTTCTGCAAGTTGCCGCCGGACAGCGAGCCCGCTTCGGCATCCGGGCCGGAGGCGCGGACGTCGTACCGACGGATGCATTCGCTGGTGAAAGCCGTCGCTCCGGCGCTGTTGATGAGGCCGCGCCTCACGAGATCGAAAGGATGGGCGGTAAGAACGGTGTTGAGCACGAGCGACATTTCAGGGACCGCGCCGCGTCCCAGCCGGTCTTCGGGCACGAAGGCGAAGCCAAATCTCCTGCGCGCGGCCGCATCGAGTGTGCCTACGTCGCGGCCCATCATGTAGATCCGGTCGCGTTGTTCCTTCAGCAGCATCGCTTCGCCCGAGATGAGCGCGGCAAGCTCGCCTTGGCCATTGCCCGATATTCCGGCTATGCCAAGGATCTCGCCTGATCGTACCGTGAGGCTGATGCCGGAGAGCGGCGTGGCAAAGGGGTCGTCCGGCGTGTAGTCCATGTCGATTATTTCCAGCCGCTTCTCCCCCTCGGGCATGGCCAACGCGGGCATCACCTCGGGCATGTCGCGGCCGATCATCATCCGGGCGAGGTCGTGCGCATCATAGTCGCGCGGGTCGACGGTGCCGATAACGCGCCCTCCACGCAAGACCGTCGCCTGGTCACAGATCGTGCGAATTTCCTCCAGTTTGTGGGAGATGAACAGGATGGACACGCCGCGGTCGCGAAGGCGCCTGAGCGTGTCGAACAGCTTCTTCACCGCCTGCGGCGGCAAGACCGAGGTCGGCTCGTCGAGAATGAGCAGCTTCGGGTCCGTCATCAGGCAGCGGATGATCTCCACCCGCTGCCGTTCGCCGACCGAGAGCGCGTGCACATCGGCGAGAGGATCTACTTCAAGGCCAAAATCCTGGCCGAGGCTGCGGATGCGCCCGGCCAGCTCCGCCTTGCCGCCGGGGACGACGAGCTGGATGTTCTCGACGACAGTCAGCGTCTCGAACAGCGAGAAATGCTGAAAGACCATGCCGATGCCCCTGCGCCGTGCCTCAGCCGGCGAGGCAAGGCGCAGAGGCTCTCCGTTCCAGACGACGGTGCCTTCGTCCGGCTGTTCAACGCCATAGATGAGCTTCATCAGCGTCGATTTGCCCGCCCCATTCTCCCCGAGGATCGCATGGATCGATTGGGGCGCCACGTCCAGATCGATGGCTTGGTTGGCCCGGATCTGGCCGTAGCTCTTCGAGATGCCGCGGAGCGACAGAAGGGGCGGGGTCATGACTTACTTCGGCAGTGGTGTGGTGACACCCTTGACGTGCCAGTCCATCGCGACGATCTCGGGATCCGCTATCGTCGCACCGGCGGCGGCGGCTTCGCTGCCGTCGGCCTTGGTGATTGGACCTGTGAAGGGCGAGAAGCTGCCGTCGGCGATCTTCGCCGCCACTTCCTTGATCTTCGTCATCGTGTCGGCTGGGATATCTGAGTTCCAGTCCACGACCTCCACCACCTTTTCGGCGACGCCGAGGAAGGTGTTGGCGCCCTTGAAGGTTCCGGCCAGATGGGCATCCACGGAAGCCTTGAAGAAGGGCGACCAGTCCGTCGCGATGCAGCCGAGATATTTCTTCGGCGCATATTTCTTCATCGACGAATTGAGGTTGAACGCATAGACGCCAGCCTCCTCGCAGGCCGAGATCACGGAGGGTGTGTCCTGCGCGTTCGAGAAGATCACGTCGCAGTTCTGTGCCATCAGCGCCTTGGCGGCTTCCTGTTCCTTGGCCGGGTCGAACCAGGAGTTCACCCAGACGACCGATACCTCGACATCGGGATTTACAGTCTGTGCGCCGAGCGTAAATGCGTTGATCGAGGTGATCAGCTCCGGAATGGCGAAGGCCGAGACGGAGCCGAGCTTGCCGGTCTTGGAAAGAGCTGCGGCGGCTATGCCGAGCAGGTAAGTGCCCTGGAAATACTTCGCCGCGAAGGGCGAGAAATTCGGCGCGGTCTGGAAGCCGGAGGCATGCAGCACGGTGACCCCAGGATCGCGGCGGGCGATCTGTAATGCACCATTCTGGTAGCCGAATGAGCCGGCGATCAGGAACTTGTTACCGTCGGCGACGGTCTTGTTCATGATCCGGTCTGCGTCCGGCCCTTCGGCGATGTTCTCGATGACGGTGATCTTCACCTTGTCGCCGTAGGCGGCCTTGACCGGCTCGAGCCCGGCGGCGAGCGCATGGCCCCAGCCGACATCGCCGACCGGCGACGGGAGCACGAGCGTGATACCGAGCGGCTCGTCGGCCGCAAAGGCGGGACGGCTGCCAAGCGCGCCGGCAAGCCCTGTCGCGGCAAGGCCCTTGATCAGAGTTCTGCGGGTCAGATAGTTCAGCATGTCAGTTCCCCTGTCTTAAGTTGTTAGAATTCCACCGCGGCAAAAGCGGCTTCCGCGTCCGCAGCAAGCCGGGTCTCGTTCAGCCCGGTAAACGCACCCTTCTCCCAGACGATGCGGCCGTTGATCATGGTCATGTCGGTGGGCATGCCGATGCCGACCTTGGCGATCAGGCTCAATGGATCGTGGCGCGTGCCGACATAATCCATGCGGCGCGTGTCGATAGCGAAGAGGTCGGCGGCCATGCCGGGCGACAGTCGGCCGATGTCATTGCGGCCCAGAAGCGCGGCCCCGCCCGTTGTCGCATAGCCGAGGAAATCGACCGGCGCAGGCACGGGATGAGCGCGCGTCGAGGCCGCCAGGCATTGCAGCATGTAGGCGGAATGGATGCAGTGCATGAGGTTGGAATTGTCGTTTGAGGCAGCACCGTCGCAGCCGAGCCCGACGCGCAGGCCAAAGGCGGACATGGCGGGAATATCAGTCACCTCCGCACCCACCAGATAGACCGGCTCCGGGCAATGCGAAACACCGGTGCCGCTCGCCGACATCAGCCGCAGTTCATCATGCGTCAGCTCCCAGCAATGGGCATAGAAAGTGTCTCGGCCGGCAAATCCGAGGTCCTCGAGATAGTCCACCGTGCGCATGCCATGGCGGGCCTCGATGATCGGGCTTTCGCCCTCGCCGACATGGGTGTGCATCTGCACCCCGCGATCACGCGCCAGCGCAACCGATTCCACGAAGGTCTCGCGGTAGCAGTTGACCGGCTGGCAGGGAGCGACCACGACCTGACGCATGCTGAAGGGACTGGTGTCGTGATAAGTGTCGATGAGGCGTGCGCAGTCGGCGATGAATTCGTCCGTGGTCTCCAGCATCTCGTCTGGAATGGTCGAGCCTTCCGATTTTGGCAGCGTGTTGCCGCCGCGGCCCGCGTGGAAACGCATGCCGAGAAGGTCGGCCGCTTCGAACTGCCGGTCGATGAGCCGTTTTCCGGCATGGCGTGGAAAATTGTACTGGTGGTCGAAGGCCGTCGTGCAACCGTGCTTTATCATCTCTGCCATCGCCGTGATCGAGGCGTGGTAGAAACAATCCTCGTTGAGCCGGGAGAAGATCGGATAGATCCGGTCGAGCCATTCGATGACCGACAGCTTCGTCCAGTCGAGTTCGGCACGGTTGCGCACAAAGCACTGAAAGAAGTGATGGTGCGTGTTGACGAGGCCGGGATAGACGAACCAGCCGACGGCATCCTGCACGATAGTACCGGCCGGTAACTCGCTTCTGTGCAGGCCTTCCCCGATTGCCTCGATCTGCGGGCCATTCGTCAGCACATCGACATTGCGCCGGACGATCGGACCCCTGCCCTCGTCGGTGATGACCGCTGCGCAATTCTTCAGGAGATAGCCGGTCACCTCACGCCTCGTCCAGCATGGGTCGCGGTTCGGGCTTCAACTCGTGCAGCCGGTGGATACCGGGCATCTCGATGAAATTGTCGAGGCTGCGGAGCGCTCGCGACCAGAGCCGGATCGTGGGATACGGATCGAGGGAAACGCCGCCGTCGGGCGCGAGCGCGACGTAGGGAAAGCAGGCAATGTCGGCAATCGTCGGCCGGTCGGATGCGAGAAACCGATCGCCACGCATTTTTTGTTCGAAGAGGCCGGCTTCCAGCTCACGCAGTGCCGCTATGCCATTGGCCTGAAGCGCACCGATGTCACCGGGACGCAGCAGCATCTCATGCAGGCGCGCGCCGCCGAGGTTGGCGGTCAGCCTGTGCGAGAAGGAAAGCCATTGCTGGATGCGCGCCGTCTCCTCGGGGGCGCCGCTGCCGAGCCAGGCCGGTGCTGCCTTCGCGGCGAGATAGCCAAGCATGGCGGAAGACTCGGTCAGGATCAGGTCGCCGTCTTCAAGGATCGGGATGGAGCCTCCCGGATTAAGCGCCATAAGCTCGGGGCCGCGATGCTCGGCGCCGGGATGGAAGTCGACCGGGCGGATTTCGAGCTTCACACCTGACAGCGTCGCCATCAGGCGCACCTTGTAGCAACTTGGGGAGAGGATGTAGTCGTAAAGCTTCATTGTGCCACCAATTGCGCGCCGTAGGTATAATTGTGGCGCTTCAGCCAGCGGCGATAGGCGACCGAGGTCAGGTCGGCGCGCGTCGGGATTTCCATGCCGGGATCGAGCGGCAAAAGACGCGGGATCTGGTTTTCGAGGATCGAGCGGTCCTGCAGGAAAATCGTCTGCTGGAAATGGATGAGGTCGGTCTGTGGCGTCTCGTCATCGAAAAGCGCCATCCATGGCCAGACGTCGCAGAGATCCTCGGCAAGCGGCTGGACGAATAGCGTAATGACATCCCATTCGCCCGGGCGCGGCGGGCAGGTCTTGTAGAGGACTGAGCAGGTCGGAGCCGGCACGCGGTACATGTATTCCGTCGTGATACCTCCGCTCGCGGATTTCGCCGCCTGCGGCTGGTAGAACTTCACCTGGGTCGCCCAGACCTCGTCCTCCTCCTCGCGGATCTCGACCTTGTAGTTTTCGACCTCGGTATGCGGCTCCGAGCCGAGGATGTCGGTATGGACGAAGGGGAAGTGTGCGATGTCGAGGAAGTTCTCGACGGCGCGGAGCGGCGAGCAGCGCACCCGCACCACGCCGACATCGACGAAGCGGCGCCCGGGCTGGTCTGCTTCGGGAATCGGGAAGACCGGTTTCTTCGGTTCGCCGAGCGACGACCAGATATGGCCATAGCGCACCGAAACCGGCAGCACGCGCCCGTTTTCGCCTGTCACTTTCGCCGCGCCATTGGCGTCGAGCGCAATCTTGATCGGCTCGCCCATCAGGGTGGTCTCGCGTCCTTCGCGGTCGAGCCGGCTGAAAAGCCCGACCGGATACCATTCGTCGCGCATCGCATCGTTGATCATGGTACAGCCCCTTTCGCCTCGATCCCTTCGGCCACGCGCCGAAGGCTCTCGGCGGCTCGCGAGGCGGCGATGCGCTCGGACGCATCGCAATCGGCTGGAACAAGGACGTGGATCAGCGTCTCGCCGGCTTCCTGCGGGATAGGCAGCAGGCGAATTGCCGGCGCGCCGGGCGCCTGCCAGACGTATCCTTCAACGGTGGCCTTCGTACCGGCAGCGACCGAGAGCGCCGAATGTCCGGCACGGGCCGTCAATGAACGGAGCGGGACGTAACCCTCAAAAAGGGGTGGCTTGCCGTCAGGCTCTCCATCAGCGGCCCAGATGATCCCGCCGGCCTCTTCGACCAACCGGGTCGTGACGCGAATCGTCTCCGGCGGCGTGAGGCTGGGATGGGCAGGAATGCGCAGACACTGACCGGCCTGCGAATAGGTCCAGCCGTGATAGATGCAGGAGAGCGCCTCGCCGCGCACGAAGCCATGGGAGAGGCGCATACCGCGATGCGGACAGCGATCCGCCGATGCCGCCAAGCGCCCCGATTGGCTTCGCCAGAGGGCAATGGGACCGGCGGGCGTCCGCGCCGGCATTACCTGTCCTGTTGGCAGATCCTGGGTAAGGGCGACCGGCACCCAGGTGTCCGTCTTGTCGGACAGCATGACCTTACTTTCCGTACTGATACCACTGTTTCCCGACCAGAGAGATGCCGGCGCAAGGAGTTGGCGAACCGCTCGATGCGGCTGACGTATGCATAATTATTTCGCAATTGCAATATTGATTAAATTAAGTGCAAACGGAGGGTAACCACACCCAAAGCTATATGTTTTTTTGCTCGACAGGCGCGCGGTCGATCGTCTCGACCCAGACTTCAATGGGCCCAAGCGAACATCCCATCTCCATCATGTCGATCAGTTCCGCCGCACCGGCAATATCGAGTTCGATGCGATCGGTACTTGCATGAGCGATGTGGTGCGCGAGACCGAGCTTGGCCGCATGGCGCATGATCCAGGGCAGGAAGGACGCGGGTTCGAGGTGGCCGCGAATGGTCATCCGCTCATGCAAGCGGTGTTGACTTTGCTTCATCACGGACGGAACGCGCACCTTGGTGTCATGGTCGGCAGCATAGCGTCTGACTGAACGGGCGGAAGTGGTAATCGACGCGCCAATAACACCGAATATCGACTGATCGCCCGTGCCTAGACCCGGGCACTCATGCATGTCGCCCAGAAGTGAGCCGCGGTCCTGGGACAACGACATGCATTAAAACAAAGACTTCAAGCGCGTCGCATGAATCCGTTCAGCGTGACGGGCTTTAGGGTTATCTGAGCTATTGTAATACATCGGTAAGTGGCGCACCCGACAGGATTCGAACCTGTGACCTCTGCCTTCGGAGGGCAGCGCTCTATCCAGCTGAGCTACGGGTGCCTTCAGGGAACCTGAAAACGAACCAGCCGATAGGCCGGCCAGCCACGGCTTCTTAGCGGAAGCCGCGCCGGGCTTCAACGGGCAATTGGCGTGGCGATATTTTCGAAGCCACGTCGCGCGACTTGGCAAGTTCGCGTACGCCCTGCAATCTCAGCCCTAGCCTCTCACCCCGCCACCTCCACCTTGGCCACCCGCCTGCGCACCCTGCGTGGCGCACGCTTCGCCTTCTTCGCGCCGGTCAGTTCGTGCATCGCATCGAGCTGCATCTGCTGCATTTCGGCCAGCCGCGTCCATTGGCGCGAGATCAGATAGTCGAGCTTTTCGTGCAAATGGCGCACTTCCAGCTCGGCTTTCAGGTTCACCCGGTAGTCGTTGAACGAGCGCAGGCGGTCCTTGGCCTCCGTCCGTCTCTGGCTCATCATGATGATCGGCGCCTGGATGGCGGCGATGCAGGAGAGCAGCAGGTTGAGCAGGATGAAGGGGTAGGGGTCGAAGGCGCTGCTCACGCCCGCGATCAAATTGATGCCGATCCACACCGCAAGCACGCTGCCGAACGAGATCAGGAACCACCAGCTGCCGCCGAAAGCCGCCATATTGTCGGAGACGCGGTCGGCGAACGAGCGGTGCTCCTCGAACTCCTCTTCCGAGTTTTCCGAAATCGTGTCCTGCCTGGCGATCGATTCGACCACCTGGCGGTCGAGCTCGGAGAATTCGCCATGCTCCTGCTGCAGCAGCTCCTCCATGTAGCGCATGCGGTAGCGGCCGAGCTCCTCGCGGCTGATGCGGGCGCCGCGCGGCACGTCGGGATGATCGGAGCGGATGCGGTCGGCCAGGCTCGGCCTCAGATCGTCGATGCGCACCAGGTCGCGCTTGCGGAATTTGCGGCCCGAAATCGCCGACGGCTTTCGCTTCGGCTTCAGGCGGCCATGGGGTTCGGAGTCCGGCACATCGGGCGCTTCCAGCGCCTCGTCGGCCGCCAGCTCGGCGTCGTGGTCGGTCGGCGCCTCGAAATACTCGCCGCCGCTGTCGTTTTCATTGGCGGCCTGTTCGGATGGTTTTGGGCTCATGATGCCGGCTCCTGCTGTCGCGCCCACGATACGCCAAGCCGGCACGCCATAGCCACTGTGGCGGTGAAGATTGGGGGCTTGTGCAAGCGCTTGTGATGAATGCCTGCTGCAATTGCCTGTGGCGGCGCAGCCCCCCGGGGCCTCGCTCGCCTGCTGGTCGGCAACCAGACCGCCGAAGTGCTGTTGCCGACGGAGGTCGCGCCTGCTGCAGAGTTAAGATGAGGCAGCGATCCTTCACGACCCCCCTCTGTCCTGCCGGACATCTCCCCCTCTAGGGGGGAGATCAGATGTTGCCATGGCTTCGCCAAACACGAAAAAGAGGCGAAACGCCGAAGCTGCTAATCTCCCCACTTGAGGGGGAGATGGCCGGCAGGCCAGAGGGGGGTGCTGTCCCGCCGGCGTTTCAGAGTTCCTCCACCCAACGACGGGTTCTATTGCGGCGGTAAACCAGGCAACTGCGACCCCTGCGCCGGCAAACCAGGCGGCGGCAGGCCGGGCGACGCGGCCGGCTGATCTCCCGCAAACATCAGCCGCGTCTTCGTATCGGCCAGCATCGGCGAAAGACTGCGCTGGATCAGCGCTTCGACATGGTCGTTGCGCTGGCGTGCGCTGTCGGCGCCCATCACCACGACGATCAGATGCCGGCCGTCGGCATTGTAGGACGTGACGATATTGTAGCCGGATGCCCTGATATAGCCGGTCTTGATGCCGTCGACGCCGCGCACCCGGCCGAGCATGTCGTTGTGGCCGCGCACCAGCCGGCCGCGGAACATGAAGTCGCTTTCGGAGAAATAGTGGAACTGCTGCGGGAAGCGGGCGCGCAGCGCCATCCCCAGCGTCGCCATGTCGCGCGCCGATGTGTGCTGGCCATCGTCGGGCAGGCCGGAGGCATTGCGGAAGACGGTGCTGCTCATGCCGATCTGGCGCGCCTTGGACGTCATCATGGCGGCGAATTGGTCCTCCGAGCCGCCGAGATATTCGCCCACCGCCACCGCCACGTCATTGGCCGACTTGACCACGATCGCCCGGATCGCCGAATCGACATCGATGCTCTCGCCGCGCTTGAAGCGCAATTTGGTCGGCGGCTGCCGGGCGGCATTGTCGGAGACCGGGATCTGCGTTTCCTTCGAGACGCGGCCGGACTCCAGCGCCTCGAACAGCAGATACAGCGTCATCATCTTGGTCAGCGACGCCGGATAGCGTTGCGCCCTCGAACTGACTTCGAACAGCGTCTTGCCACTGCCGGCATCGACGACGATGGCCGCATATTTCTCCTGCGGCGCCGGCACCGCCAGCACGCTGTCGGGCGGTGCGGTGGTGCTGCAGCCGGCCACGAAGACAAGCAGCAGGAGGGCTGCGAGAAATTTCTGGGCGGGGGAGGGGAAATGGAAATTTGGCAAGTCAAGTCCGGCGTTGCTGAGAGGGCCGGAACCTAGCCTAACCCATTGTGTTCGTCCATTTGGTTAACGGCGGAGCTGCCGATGACGCTGCCAATCTCCCCCGCAAGGGGGGAGATCAGATGTCGCTTCGGCTTCGCCAACCATCGGCGCTGAAACGGCAACCTCGACATCCGCCCACCCGCCCCGAAATCGCCTGCTTCCTGTCCTGTTTTGCCTGCGGGGTCGCGGTGCTGCTATAGAGGCGGCAATTGCTTGGGGGATTTGACAATGACCGGTGACATCGGCGCGGCGGCGCCATCTCTTATCAGGGCTTCGCTTAGCCGCACCGGCAAATGGGCCGGCAGCGTCGCCTTTATCGGCGGTGCGGCCTCCGACATCCTCAATCCGCTGGCGCCATTCGCCGCCTATATCGCGCTGCTCGCTTCGGTTGCCGCGGCCATCATCGCCATTGCCATCGTTCTGCGGCTGGTGCTGGCCGCCAAAGCGCTGCCGGCGCTGATCTTTGCCACCAGCGCTGCCGCCGTCGCCGGCGGCGTCTATGGCCTGCAGCAGCAGACCAATTCGCAGAACGGTGTGATCGCCGGCCTGGTGCCGGCCATCGCCGACCTGCAGCAGCAGATGGGCATCGTCTCGGCCAGGGTGGCCAGGATCGAGCAAACGGTAACCGAGACGAAGCTGGCGGTCGATCAGGTCAAGCAATCGACCGACGCGGTGGCGAAGAAGACCGAGGAAATTGCGTCGACCCAGCAGCAGCAGGCTGAGCAGGGCGCGCAGACGCAAAAGTCGGTAGAGGCGGTCAAGCAGACGACCGAAACGCTTGCTGCCGGCCAGCAGAAACAGGCCGAGCAGGCCGACAAGCTTCAGGCGACCACCGAGCAGATCGCCGCCTCGGTCGACACCATCGCCAAGGGCTTTGCCGCATTGGCCGCGCAGGGCGGGGCGATCGCCGAGCCGAAGCGGCCGGATGAATTCTATCACAATGCCCGCGTCTACGAGCTTTCCGGCGACATGCTGAATGCGCGGCGCTCCTATCTCGCTTTCGCCGGTTTCGACGTCGACGCCGTCGATCCCTACACACGGTTCGCCACCCTGCTGCGCGTGCAGGACGGCAAGGCCGGCGCCCGCGAAGTGTTCGGCGCCCTGGCCGACAAGGCCAAGGCGCTGTCGATCAAGCTGGTCCATATCCTGCAGTTCGACGATGCCCAACGTCTCGACAAGCTCAACGCCTTCATCGCGGCCAATCCTGATTTCGCACCGGCCTATTACCTGCTCGCGCAGGAGTTTTCCGAGGATCGCCTCGGCGTCCAGTCGCTGTCCGACAAGCGCAGCGAGGCCGAGGCGCTGACCAGGTTCGTCTCCTATGAAAAGGAAGGCGGGCTGCTCAAATATTTCGTCGACCAGACGCAGCTCGCCGACTGGCTCGACCGCAGCCGTACCCGCCTGACGGCGCTTGGCGACGTGCTCGACCCAGCACGCTTTGCCCCGACGCTGACGCCGATGCGCTCCAATGCCGGCTGGACGATCTCCATCTCGCTGCCCGAGGCCGCGACCGGCATTTCCTGGCGCATGGGTGTGTCAGGTCCGTTCACCGACACCGGGCTGATGGCGATGAACGACCAGCGCACCGGCAAGCCGATGCCCAATCCGAGCTTCGAATTGCCCGACAGCACCACGGCCACCACCATCGGGGTCAAATATCTCGATCTCAGGGGCCGCGAGACCGGGCCGTTCGACATAAGTTTCGATCCGGACGCGGCGCTGCAACAGGGCAACAAACAGATCCTCGACCAGTTCTGGACGTCGTGGATCGCCTTCGACGCCAGCGGCAATCACGGCCTGGTCTATTTCTCCCAGATGCTGTCATTCCGCTGCGGCATCAAGGAGGTGCGCTACAGCCTGAACGGCACGGCGCTCGACAAGGAGATCAAGCTGCCGCCTTGCGACAAGAAGGACCCCTACGCCATTCCTTATGACTACCAGCCTTACTTCAAGGTCGCCGACAACGTGACATCGATGGCGGTGCAGGTCACCTACACCGACGGCACCAAGTCGCCGGTCCGGGAGTACAAACGGCAGTAGGCGTCCACCCTTCCCCTTGTGGGGAGGGTCGATCCGCGTAGCGGATCGGGGTGGGGGTCCTTGTAGGGCGCTACCCCCGCCCCGTCGAACAATCTCCGCTTCGCGTCGAGCGCTCGCCGACCCTCCCCACAAGGGGGAGGGTAAAAATCGCCCTGATGCAAAATGCCGGTCGCTGTGCTTGCGCATCCGTCACGGAGCGGGTTTGTTCGCTGCCATCAGAATCAGCAGGTGCGCGGATGGATACGGTCACGATCAAGGCAAAGGGCATTTCGGTCACGCTCGATCTCACTGTCGGCCATATCGCCGACATGACGGTCGACAGCGATGGCCGCCAGCTGAAGCCGCTGCACCGCGCGCCCTGGATCGATGCCGGCGAGACGCTGCCGCCGGATCTGCCTCAAGGCACGGTGCGGCTGTCTGGCGATTTCCTATGCGCACCGTTTTCGGCCAGCGACATCGAAGCCGCACCGCTGCATGGCTGGCCGGCCAACAGCGCCTGGGATGTCACCGCCAGCGAAGCGACATCCGACGGCTGGCGGGCCGTCTTCCGGTTGCGCCGCACGGTGATGGGCGCGACGGTCGACAAGATCTTCACGCTCCGCAACAGTCATCCCTTTCTCTATCAGGAGCATGTCTTTTCCGGCGGTTCCGGCGCGGTCTCCGCCGCCCACCATCCGATGGCGGCGATGCGCGATGGCGGCCGGCTCGCCTTCTCGCCGAAGCGCTTTGCCGGGACACTGGACGCACCGCTGGAGCCCGATCCGGCCCGCGGTCGCTTCAAGCTTTCCTATCCCGCCCACTCGACCGATCTGACGCGCTTTCCAGCCACTGGCGGCGGCACGCTCGATCTCACCGACTACCGCATGGAGGATGAGCGCGAGGATTTCATCACCCTGGTCGAAGCCGATCATGACGGTCCGGGCTGGACGGCGCTGGCGCGCCGGGCCGAACAGGATCTGGTGCTGGTGCTGAAGAACCCGGCGGAGCTTCCGGTCACCATGCTGTGGTTCAGCAATGGCGGCCGCGACTACGCGCCGTGGAGCAGCCGCCATCGCGGCGTGCTCGGCATCGAGGACGGCCGCGCCGCCATCGGCCATGCCGCATCGATCGACGACAATTGGCTGAAGCGCGAAGGGGTCGCGACCGCTTTTACCCTCGGCGGCGAAGTCTCCTTCCGCCATGTCATCGGCGCGCTGCCGCAGGCAAACGGCGAGCCGCCGCGCGATATCGGGACAGCCTCAGGTCACATGCGTCTCACCGGAGCCGATGGTTCGACCCGCGATGTCAGGTTCGACAGCGATTTCCTGCGGATCGGCCAGCCCGGCTGATTTTCGAACGCTGGCCCTGCCCCTCACCTGCCTGCCGGCATCCTCGACACACGGCACATGGAGCTCGTCCGCCGCACCGCCGCGCCAACCAATCTGCTTGGCGCTGCGGCGGACGCATAGGGGGAGAAGTGTTACCCATCTATCGGCTGGACACCGGCAGGGCGACGAGGGGCGGCGCTGACGTGGCGGATGTCGTGAGATTGCCCAAATCGCGGTTTGAAATTTCCTCAAACTGCCGACAAGATGCAAAGCATAGCTGGAAGCGCCCAATGTCCGAAATCGCCCATCTCGCCGCCACCATCTTCAAGCGCGCCGGCAAGGCGAAACGCTTCATCGTCGCCATTGCCGGCCCGCCCGGCGCCGGCAAGTCGACGCTCTCGGCCGGGCTGCATGATCTGCTGCCGGAGGGCGCGGCTGAAGTCGTGCCGATGGACGGCTTCCACTATGACGACATCGTGCTCGACCAGCGCGGCCTGCGGCCAAGAAAGGGCGCGCCGGAGACTTTCGACTTCGCCGGCTTCGAGACGCTGTTGAAGCGCATCCGTTCGGGCGAGCCAGACATCGCCATTCCGGTGTTCGACCGCAGCATGGAATTGTCGCGCGCCGCCGCCTCCATCGTTGCCGCCGAGACCAAGTTCATCCTGGTCGAAGGCAATTACCTCCTGCTCGACGAGGAGCCGTGGTCGCGGCTGGCGCCGCTGTTCGACTTCACCATCTTTGTCGATGTGCCGCGGGCCGAACTCGAGCGCCGCCTTCTGGTGCGCTGGCACGAGCATGGCCGCTCCGACGAAGACGCCCGCGCCTGGATCGCTTCCAACGACATGCCCAACATCGATCGCGTGCTCGGCCGTCGCAGGTCCGCCGACCTGGTTGTTGGCGATCCCGCATAGTTCGCTGGACTTCGGAACGGGAACCTTAAGACTTTCAGGTCGTTATCTCTCATCGGCAATCGTGCCGCCGTGAGGGAACCGTCAGATGGCAACCAAGGCAAAAACACCCGCCAAGAGCAAGACCGCTCAACCCAAAGCCAGGCAGGCAAAGGCCACGCAGGCCAAGGCAGGCGCCGGCCCGGCGATCGCCGAGCGGTCCAAGGACGCAAAGCCGGCTTTCGGCAAAGCGGCGCCAAAGAAGGTAGAACCGGTCGCGACGGCGAAGGTGGCGGTGAAAACCGCCAAACCCAAGAAGCCGGCAAGCCGCGGCTCGATGGCCGGCGGGGCCATGCGCACGGTCAAGGCGACCGCCAATGTCGCCGCTGGTGCGGTGGCGGCGACAGCCAGGGGCGCCGCGTCGCTCGCTGCGTCCGTCATCGGCAAGGGCGGCTCGAAAAGCAAGGCCAAGGCGAAATAGACCTGGTTGCTTCGGCCGGCCGAGGTTAATTCCTGGCGGGAATGGTCAGGCCGCGCTGCACCGCGGGCCGCGCCAGCCCGCGCTCCAGCCATGCCGCGACGGTGGGGAAGTCGTCGAAGCCGACGAGTTCGCGCGCCTCGTAGAAGCCGATCAGATTGCGCACCCAGCCCAGCATCGAAATGTCGGCGATCGTATAGTCGTCGTCCATGATCCAGGTTCGACCCTTCAGCCGCGTCTCCAGCACCCCGATCAGCCGCCGCGATTCATTGCGGTAGCGATCCAGCGGCCGCTTGTCGGCGATCTCGCGCCCGGCGAATTTGTTGAAAAACCCGACCTGTCCGAAAATCGGTCCGATCGCCGCCATCTGGAAGAACACCCATTGGATGGTCTCGTAGCGCCGCGCCGGATCGGCAGGGATCAGCTTGCCGGTCTTGTCGGTGAGGTAGAGCAGGATGGCGCCGGATTCGAACAGGCCGAGCGGCTTGCCGCCTGGACCGTCGGGGTCGATGATCGCGGGTATCTTGCCGTTCGGGTTCAGTGACAGGAATTCCGGCGTCCAGCTCTGGTCCTTGCCGATATCCCCCAGATGCGCCTCGTAGGGCAGGCCGAGTTCTTCCAGCGCGATCGACACTTTCACCCCATTCGGCGTCGTCGCGGAATAGAGCTGCAGGCGGTCGGGGTGGCTGGCCGGCCAGCGCTTGGTGATCGGAAAGGCGGACAGGTCGGTCATCGAAAGCTCCGGTCGGGAATTTGGCGCGGTATCGCGCCATCTGGCGTGTTGCGAAGGATTATCCTCGGCGTCTTTGCCGATCAACCCGGCCGACGGTGCGCACACCGTCTTCGCAGTCATTCAGGGCCAGTCGCTCAGGGCCAGTCGCTTGCCGTCAGACCGCCTTGAACGCCACCACGGCATTGGTGCCGCCGAAGGCAAAACCGTTGCTGATCGCCGCGCGCACCTTGCGCTCGCGCGCCACATTCGGCGTGATGTCGAGATCGCAGTCGGGATCGGCCTGCCGGAAATTGGCCGTCGGCGGCACGATGCCTTCGCGGATCGCCATCACGCAGGCGATCATTTCCAAGCCGCCCGAGGCGCCGAGGCAATGTGCATGCATGGACTTGGTCGACGACACCGACAGCTTGTAGGCATGGTCGCCGAAGACGCGCTTGATTGCCGCCGTCTCGATCTGGTCGTTGGCCTTGGTGCCGGTGCCGTGGGCGTTGAGATAATCGACGTCCTCGGGATTGAGCCCGGCGTCCACCAGGCAGGCGCGCATCGCCGCAGTCGGTCCCTCGACAGTCGGCGCGACGATATCGGAAGCGTCGGCGGAAAGGCCGGCTCCGGCAAATTCGGCCAGAATGGTCGCGCCGCGGGCCATGGCGTGTTCATAGGTTTCCAGCACCGCCATTCCAGCACCTTCGCCGAGCGACAGGCCCTGGCGATCGGCCGAGAACGGCCGGCAGGTATCGGGCGCCAGCACCCTCAGGGCTTCCCAGCCTTTCAGGATGCCCCAGAGCAGCGGCGCGTCGGTGCCGCCGGCGACCATGACATCGGCGCGGCCGAGCCGGATCTGGTCGACCGCCGAGGCAAAGGCATGATTCGACGACGAACAGGCCGAAGTGACGCCGAACACCGGCCCGCGCAGGCCGAGATTCATACTGACATGGCCGGACGCCGCACTCGGCATCACTTTTGGCACGGTGAAGATGCCGGCCCGGTTCTTGCCGTCGACCAGGATGGCGCGGTAGTTCTCCTCGATCGCCTCCCAGCCGCAGACGCCGACGCCGACAACCGCGCCCATCCGGTAGGTGGTTGCTTCATTCGATGTCAGGCCGGCATGCTGCATGGCTTCGCGCGCGGCAATCGTCGCCAAAAGGCTGAAGCGGTCCATCGACACGGTCTGCTTGTGGCTGATGCCATGGTCGGGCAGCGTCTTGATTTCGCAGCCGACCTTGACCTTCAAATCATGCAAACCGGGATTGCTGATTTGACCGATGGCCGATCGGCCGGCCCGCATTTCGTTCCAGATTGCAGGCGCATTGGCGCCGAGCCCGCATATGCCGCCGATGCCGGTAATGACGACGCGCTTTTGCATTCAGCTCAGGCTTTTTTCGCAATCAGCGCGCGAACAGCCTCAACCATATCGCCGACATTCTTGAGATTGCTCCAGGCATCGACCGTGTTCATCTCGATCTCGATGCCGTACTGCTCCTCGAGATCGAAGATGATCTCGGTCAGTTCCAAGGAATGGATGCCAAGCGCGGTCAATTCCGTATTGGTGGTGATCTCTTCGCCACCGGGCTCCGCATGTGCCCTGATCTTGGCGATGATTTCCGTTGCCAGCTCGTCAGCCATTCGATTCCTTCCCCAATTTTATAACGTCGCGGTGCCGATTGGTTGGCGCCCCTGTTGCCTGGACTGAAATCGCCGTCGCCTTCAAAAACCCGCCAGGCGCAGCATGACCGTTCCAAAGAGGCTCCCTCTATAGAAACGGAAACGCTGTCAAGCAACAAGCTATATCAACAAGCACCATATCGACAAAGCGCCGGGAGTGCTTAACGTTAGCGCCGTGGATACGTTGCAGCATGTCTTGATCTCAGCTCTTCCGGCCCAGCGCGCGGCCGGGGCGGCCCGGCTTGCGTGCGGCGTCAGGGATGGACGCACCCGGCTTTTGCGCCTCTATCAGGACGGCTCGGCCAAAATCCGCATGCCGGCCGTTGCGGCCGATCCGCTCGAAGCCGTGCTCATCAACACCGCCGGCGGTCTGACCGGCGGCGATCGGCTCGGCTGGGAAATCGATGTCGGGCCAGGTGCCTCCGCCTCGATAACCACCCAGGCCTGCGAAAAGATCTATCGTGCCGCAAGCGACCGCGCCGAAGTTCGGGTGAAGCTCAGCGTCGGCGCGGGCGGGCGTATCGCCTGGCTGCCCCAGGAAACCATCGTCTTCGACCGCTCGGCCTTTGCCCGCACGCTCGAGGTCGAGCTTGCCGCAGGCGCCGAGGCATTGCTGCTTGAAGCCACCGTATTCGGCCGCCTCGCCATGGGCGAAGAGGCCGCGCACGGCCATTTCCACGACCGTTGGCGTGTCCGCCAGGATGATGCGCTCGTTCATGCCGAGGATTCCCGCATCGGGCCGGCTATCGCGGCGGCACTTGGCCGCCCGGCGGTCGCCGGCGGCGCCATTGCCGCAGCGACGCTGCTGATGGTCTCGCCGCAGGCAGAAGCCTTGCTCGAACCGGCCCGCGACATCATCGGCGCCGACGGCGATGCCAGCGCCTGGAGTGTCAAAAAATCTGGCAAGCTTCTTGCGAGGCTGTTTGCCGAGGACGGCTATCAGCTGCGCAAGCGGCTGGTTCCGCTCGTCGAACTGCTCAACGGGCGGGCGGGTCTGCCCAAATTATGGTCACTCTGAGCCAAATCCAGGCCAAATCCAGGAAAGCGCATGAACCTGACGCCGCGTGAAAAGGACAAGCTGCTCATCGCCATGGCGGCGATCGTGGCGCGCAAGCGGCTGGAACGCGGCGTCAAGCTCAATCACCCCGAAGCGATCGCGCTGATCACCGATTTCGTCGTCGAGGGCGCCCGCGACGGCCGCCCGGTCGCCGAACTTATGGAGGCCGGCGCCCATGTGGTTACCCGCGCGCAGGTGATGGAAGGCATCGCCGAGATGATCCACGACGTGCAGGTCGAGGCGACCTTTCCCGATGGCACCAAGCTGGTGACCGTGCACGAACCGATCAGGTGAGGAGAAAACGATGCTGGAACTGCGACCGAATTGCGAATGCTGCGACAAGGACCTGCCGCCGGAAGCGGCGGACGCGCTGATCTGCACCTTTGAATGCACCTTCTGCGCTGACTGCGCTGAACATGTGCTGGGCGGCGTCTGCCCGAACTGCGGCGGCAATTTTTCCGCACGCCCGATCCGCCCAGTGGAGAAACTGGTGAAATATCCGGCCTCGACCCAACGCGTGCTCAAGGCCGAGGGCTGCGGCCCGCGCAAGGCTGCGTGATTGTTTTCGTGACTTCGAAGGGAAGACCGATGATCTCTGCTTCAACCAAACGCACCACGCTTGCAGCGATCCTGCTGCTGGCGGCGGCGATGCCCGCCTATGCCCATGTCGGCATCGCCACCACCTCGTCCTTCGCGGCGGGCTTCGCGCATCCGCTGTCCGGCCTCGACCATATGACCGTCATGGTCGCCGTGGGCCTGTGGGCGGCGCTCAAGGGCGGCAAGGCGATCTGGGCCTGGCCGCTGGCCTTTGTCGGCGTCATGCTGGTCGGCGGCGCGTTCGGCATGCTCCACGTGCCGGTGCCTTTCGTCGAACCGGGCATCCTTGCCTCCGTCGTCGCGCTTGGCTTGCTGGTGGCGTTGGCGGTCGATCTGCCGGTCTCGGCCGGAGTCGCCATCATCGGCCTGTTCGCGCTGTTCCATGGCCATGCCCACGGCACCGAAGTGCCGGAAAATGCAGGTGGGCTTGACTATATGGCCGGCTTTGCCGTTGCCACCGCACTTCTCCATGCCATGGGCATCGCTGCCGGCCTTGGCCTCGGCATGCGCTTTCGCGGGCTTGCCCGCGCCGCTGGCGCCGCTTGTGCTGCAGTCGGCGGCGGCCTGGTCTTCGGCGTTTTGTGAGGCTAACGATGATTCCCGGCGAAATCATCACCGCAAGCGGCGACATCGAGCTCAACAAGGGGCTGCCGACGGTGACGCTGAAGGTGGCCAACAGCGGCGACCGGCCGATCCAGGTCGGCAGCCACTACCATTTCTTCGAGACCAATGAGGGGTTGAAATTCGATCGCGACAAAGCGCGCGGCATGCGTCTGGACATTGCCGCCGGCACCGCGATGCGCTTCGAACCGGGACAAGAGCGGGACGTCACGCTGGTGCCGTTCGGAGGAAAACGCGAGGTCTACGGTTTTCAGCAGAAGATCATGGGCAGGCTGTGAGATCGACGGGGTCGGGCGCCCTGAGGTCAGTTCGACGGCCTGGCCGCCGCGTAGATGACGATTCTTGCCGAGCCGTCGAATTCCACCGCAAGGACGTCTTCCGTAAGCACGCGCCGCGAATCGATGGCGTTGAACAGCAAGGCGTTGGCGTCGATCTCCTTGCGCAGTTCCGCAATGTCGTCCTGATGCTGTTCGACCTTGCTCTCGACCGCCGGCGGCGGGCCTCCTTCGCTGCGCGCCGCGTCGGTGAGGAAGACGATATCCACAGTATCGAGCTTGGACGTCTTGCGCACGGCGCCGATGTTCTCACGCGTCCGCTCGATCGCGGTGATGATCTTGTTGGTCTGTGGTTCCGTCCGCGCCTCCTCCTGCCGGACATCGGAGCCGACGATCCTGTTGACGGTGTCGGCCCGGTTGACGGCGTCAGCGCTTTCAAGACCTTGCGCGGCTTGCGGGCCGAAAGCTGCGAGAAATGTGCAGGCAGCAAGGCTCTGGAGCCATCTGGTGTCGGCAAAGACAGGCATTGCTCACTCCTGGTGGACTTTTCTGTGCAACGCCGTTCGGCGCCAAAGGAACGAAACGCCTCCTGTCGGGCGAAGGTTCCCTGTGGGCTGGGGGGGGCGGGGGGGGGCCCCCCACCGGATGGTTAACGCGTGGCTGTTGGTGGGCACGGGACGCGCGCCCCATGCGGGGGAGGGTGAGGCGGCCCACCGTGGCCCAGGGGGGCCCCGAGGTGTGAGGCGCCGC
>NZ_JAMYPB010000026.1:0-85343 GCF_040320135.1 Mesorhizobium sp. M0772
GAAGATTACTTCCTCCCCCTCAAGGGGGGAGGAAGTAATCTTCTACGTAGCCTCGCGCGGCCACCATGCCGACATCGGCGGCACGGCACCGGGCTCGATGACGCCGCTTGCCACCACGGTCGACGAGGAAGGCGTGCTGTTCGACAATTTCCGCGTCGTCGATCGTGGAAAATTCCGCGAGACGGAGTTGCAAACGCTGCTCACCGACCACCCCTATCCCGCCCGCAACCCGCATCAGAACATCGCCGACCTAAAGGCGCAGATCGCCGCGAACGAAAAGGGCGTGGCGGAATTGCGCAAGATGGTCACCCATTTCGGTCTCGACGTCGTCGAAGCCTATATGGGCCATGTCCAGGACAACGCCGCCGAAAGCGTGCGCCGCGTGCTGGAGCGACTGCCAGATAGTTCCGAGTACGAATACCCGACCGACACCGGCCAGGTGATCAAGGTGAAGATAACCGTCGATCGGCAAAAGCGCGAGGCGACCGTGGACTTCACCGGCACCTCGCCTGTCATGAAGAACAATTTCAACGCGCCCGAGCCCGTCGCCCGCGCCGCCGTGCTCTATGCCTTCCGCGTCATGGTCGAGGACATGATCCCGATGAATGCCGGCTGCCTGCGGCCGATCAACATCATCATCCCCGAAGGCTCGATGCTGAAGCCCGCCTACCCCGCCGCCGTCGTCGCCGGCAATGTCGAGACCTCGCAGCACGTCACCAACGCGCTGTTCGGCGCCATGGGTGCCATGGCCAATGCGCAAGGCACGATGAACAACCTGACCTTCGGCAACAAGCAGTACCAGTATTACGAGACCATCTGCTCCGGTTCGCCGGCAGGCCGGATGAACTCCGGCCGCGGCTTTGCCGGGACATCCGGCGTCCACACCCACATGACCAATTCGCGCCTGACCGACCCGGAGGTGCTGGAATTGCGCTTTCCCGTGCTGCTCGAGGATTTTCACATTCGCGAAGGCTCCGGCGGCAAAGGCGAATGGAGCGCCGGCGACGGCACCAGGCGGACGATCCGTTTCCTAGAAAAGATGGAATGCGCCATCCTGTCCTCGCACCGCAACCGCCCGCCGCAAGGCCTCGACGGCGGCGGTGACGGCGAGGTCGGCTCGACCAAGGTCCGCCGCCAGGACGGCAGCGTCGAGACGCTGAAGGCCTGCGACCAGACCGTGCTCGACGCCGGCGACGCCGTCATCCTGACAACGCCGACACCGGGGGGATTTGGCAAGGCCTGAACTCGCGTCAACAGCCTGTCACCCGCCTGTCATGCCCCTGAGTTACCCGCTTGCGGCAAAGCAAATGGGGAATCACTTTGCCATGACGGACGTCTCCTCGGATCTCGTTTTTCGCCGCGGCAAGGAAGTTGGAAAAGCCGTCTACCAGAACCGCCCGCTGTCGAAGGCCGGCATCTCGGAGCGGCTGTTCGCCCTCTTGTTTTCCGGTCTCGTCTATCCGCAGATCTGGGAAGACCCTGAAGTCGACATGGAGGCCATGCAGCTTGGCCAGGGCCACCGCGTCGTCACCATAGCGTCGGGCGGCTGCAACATCCTCGCCTACCTCACCCGCTCGCCTGAACGCGTCGATGCGGTCGACCTCAACGCCGCCCACATCGCCTTGAACCGGATGATGCTGGAGGCGGTGCGGCATCTGCCCTCGCAGGGCGATCTGTTCCGTTTCTTCGGCGCCGCCGACACCAACCACAATTCGCAAGCCTATGACCGCTTCATCGCGCCGCATCTCGACCCGGTCAGCCGCCACTATTGGGAGCGTCGCAGCTGGCGCGGCCGCCGGCGCATCACCGTCTTCGACCGCAATTTCTACCAGACCGGCCTGCTCGGCCTGTTCATCGCCATGGGCCACCGCATCGCCAAATTCTTCGGCGTCGATCCCGCCGGTATCATGGCGTCGAAGAGCCTCGCCGACCAGCGCCGCTTCTTCAACGAAGAGCTGGCGCCGGTCTTCGACAAGAAGCTGTTGCGCTGGGCTACCTCGCGCAAGGCTTCGCTGTTCGGCCTCGGCATTCCGCCGGCGCAGTACGATTCGCTGATCACCTCGGGCGATGGTTCGATGGCCAGCGTGCTGAAGGCCCGGCTGGAAAAGCTCGCTTGCGATTTTCCGCTGAAGAACAACTACTTCGCTTGGCAAGCCTTCGCCCGTCGCTATCCCAATCCGGGTGAGGCCGCCCTGCCCGCCTATCTAGAAGAGGCCAACTACAAGGCGATCCGCAACAATGTCGATCGCGTCGGCATCCACCACGCCAATCTGATCGAATTTCTGGCCGGCAAGGACGCAGGCACCGTCGACCGTTTCGTCCTGCTCGACGCGCAGGACTGGATGACGAACGACCAGCTCAATGCCCTTTGGTCGGAGATCACCCGCACCGCCTCGGTCGGCGCCCGAGTCATCTTCCGTACCGCCGCCGAGCCCAGCCTGCTGCCGGGCCGCGTCTCGATCTCGCTGCTCGACCAGTGGACCTACGAGGACGAGGCCTCGCGCGACTGTTCGGCCCGCGACCGCTCGGCCATCTATGGCGGCTTCCACCTCTATGTGAAGCGCGCGGCATGAGCGCGAGCGAGCTGCCGGCCGACCATGCCGAACTGATGGACGGCGTCTATCGCTGGCAGCGCCACATCTACGACCTGACTCGCAAATATTACCTGCTCGGCCGCGACCAGATGATATCCGGGCTGGATGTGCCGGCGAATGGCAGAGTGCTCGAACTTGGCTGCGGCACCGGCCGCAACATCGCGCTTGCCGCCCGCCGCTATCCCGACGCCCGCCTCTACGGCCTCGACATCTCGGCCGAGATGCTGGAGACCGCCGGCAAGGCGATCGGCCGCGACGGCCTGTCCGGCCGCGTCGTGCTGGCGCGCGGCGACGCCACCGATTTCGACGCCAAGACGCTGTTCGGCATCGAGCGCTTCGACCGCATCTTCGTGTCCTATTCGCTGTCGATGATCCCCGGCTGGGAAAAGACGGTTTCAGCAGCCCTTGCGGCACTCGCACCCGGCGGCTCGCTGCATGTCGTCGATTTCGGCCAGCAGGAAGGCTTGCCCAACTGGTTCCGGACATTGCTGCGCGGCTGGCTCAAGAAATTCCATGTCACGCCACGTGAATCATTGCGCGAAGTCTTGGAATCGGAATCTCGGCGAACCGGCGCAAGCTTCTGTTTCCGCGCGCTTTATCGCGGCTATGCCTGGCTGGCGGTCGTCAAGATCGCGCACTCTTACCTCCCCCTCGATGGGGGAGGCCGCGCCCAAGGCGGGGGTGGCCAGGCACCCCGCCCCGGCGCTACGCGCCGACCCTCCCCATCAAGGGGAGGGTAAAGGGAGCTAGCGCAGTGCCTTCATCAGCGCGCCGACCATCACCTGCGGCCGGTAGCCGAGCTTGGCCGGCGTCAGCCCGAGCCGCACCACCACCAACTGCTCCGACGGGATGATGGCGACTGTCTGGCCGTCATGGCCCTCCATCCAGTAGGTATCGTTGGGCAGGCCGGCGGCGACGCCGGCGCCGGGATTTCCTTCGTCCCCCGGGGCTTCGATCCAAAGTTGCCCCTTGCCGTAGACTTTCGAGGCCGGTGCCGGTTCGCGCATCCAGTCGACGAAACCGGCCGGCAGGATCTGGTTGCCGTTCCAGACGCCGCCCTGCAGCAGGAATTGGCCGAACCGCGCCCAGTCATGCCCCGTGGCATAGAGGTAGGATGAGCCGACAAAGGTACCCTCCTCGTCGGTTTCGAGCACCGCGCTTTGCATGCCGAGCGGCCCGAACAGCGCTGCCCTTGGCCACATCAGCGCCTTGTCCTTGTCGCCGATAGCATCCTGCCACAGCCGCGACAGCATCACCGCCGTGCCGCTCGAATAGGAAAAGACCTTGCCGACGTCGCCGGTCAGCGGCTTGGCCTCGGCGAAGCCCGCCATATCCGGTTCGAGGTAGAGCATGCGCGTCACATCGGCAACGTCGCCATAATCCTCGTTGAACTCGAGTCCGCTCGACATCGCCATCATATCGGCAAGGCTGATGGCGGCGCGGCCGTCCGCCTTCCATGAGCCGAACAGGCCCTGGCTGGTCACAGCCATCTTGCCGTCCTTGACCAGCGTGCCGACAAGCGCGGCATTGACCGTCTTGGTCATAGACCAGCCCAGCAGCGGCGTTTTCGCCGAAAATCCGTCGCCATAACGCTCCGCAACAATGCGGCCGTTTTTGACCACCACCACGGCGCGCATGCCGATGCCGGTCATTGCCGCACCGTCCAGGATCTTGTTGATTTCGGGATTTTGCGAGGCGTCGACTCGATCTCCCTCGGGCCACAGATCGCCCTTGGTGGCCGCCGACGCCTCGGCAGGGATTGACGTGCGCCGTGCCTTGCCGACGTCGCCATCGGGAACCGACGCGCAACCCAGGCCGGCGCGCGCAACGGCAACGCTCTTGCCGAGGAAGCCAAGCAGCCCGGCCGAGACGGTCCCCCTGTTCTTGTCGACCGACACCTTCATCAGCCTGAGAAGCGGATGGCCAGGCGCCTGCACGTCGATGGCAAGCACCTCATTGGGATCACGGCCGGCGATAAAAACATTGGAGCAGACAATCTTGGCGGAATAACCGGAACCGACCCGGATCAGGTCGGGCGGCGCGATGTAGAGCCAGGTAAACAGGGCGGCTATGGCCAACACGACCAGGCCGAGCAGCCATTTGATGATCTTCACGGCGATCCGCATCTTTCCGTCCCTGCTTTTCCGCTGGCCGTGGCTTGCGGCCCGATTTATGTCATCGATTTGCCGCCATTGCTTCCGCACAATCGGTGTTCTTGTCGAGCGCCGTCAACCTGTTATCAACCATGATCGGCGATCACTGATGCATGTCGCCCAAAAGTGCGCAGCGGTTTTGGGACAACGACATGCACGAAAATAGCGTATCAGGCGATGCTGTGGGGCGATCGCCTGAGGGGCACTTGCAACGACAACCCAACAGCGACCGGCTGATTCCGGCTCGGGAAATGCGATGCGCCGTTTCGCGGCCCTCATCACGTTGACGCTGCTGGCCGCCTGCTCGACCGCCGGCGATCTCGTGCCCTCGATGTCGCCATCCAGCAGCCCGACGGTTGCCGTGCGCGCACCGCGTTTCGAAGATTCCAAGCCGCATGAATGGGATAGCGGCGCGCCTTGGAACTATGCCGTTCACGGCACCGACGTCTCCAAATACCAGACCTCGGTCGACTGGCCGACGGCCAAGGCCAGCGGCATCTCCTTCGCCTTCATCAAGGCGACCGAGGGCGGCGACCGCTTCGACGAGTATTTCAACGAGCATTGGTCCCGCACCAAGGCCAATGGCATTCCGCGCGCGGCCTACCATTTCTTCTATTTCTGCACGCCGGCCGCCACCCAGGCGCGCTGGTTCATCCAGAACGTGCCCGTCGACCGCTCGGCCATGCCGCCGGTGCTCGACATGGAGTGGAACCCGCAATCGCCGACCTGCCGGCTGCGCCCGGATTCGGCGACGGTGCGGGCCGAAATGACCACCTTTCTCGAGATGATCGAGCGGCACTATGGCAAGAAGCCGATCATCTACACCTCGGTCGACTTCTTCGACGATAACGACCTTTCGACGTTCCGCGGCTATCCCTACTGGCTGCGCTCGGTGGCCGGCCACCCCCGCCAAAAGTACGGCAGCCACCCTTTCACCTTCTGGCAATACACCGGAACCGGTATCGTTCCCGGCATGACCGGCAAGTCCGATATCAACGTCTTCAACGGCACTGAGGCAGCCTGGAAAAAATGGCTGCGGCAGAACACCCGTTGACACCGGCTCTGCCGCCTGCTTTTCGACGTCCCATGCGCACCTACCTGCAGCCACTGGGATATCCACGCCGGAAACAGTCGAGGAGCCGATTGCGCTCCGGGCTGCTCGCGGGCCTGCTGCTCGGCGCTACGGCGATGCCGGCGGGAGCGCAGGAATGCGGCGGCGACTTCGAAGCCTGGAAGCAAGGCGTGGCGGCGGAAGCCAAGGCAGCCGGTGTCGGCGCTGTCGGCCTTGACGCGCTGGAAGCCGCCACCATCGACGACAAGGTGCTGGCGCGTGACCGCGCCCAGGGCGTCTTCGCCCAGACCTTCATCCAGTTCTCCAACCGCATGATCTCGGCCTACCGGCTGAAGCAGGGCGCGGCCAACCTGAAGAAATACGCCGAAATCTTTGCGCGCGCCGACCAGCAGTTCGGTGTCCAGGCGCCGATCATCACCGCCTTCTGGGGGCTGGAGACCGATTTCGGCGCCGTACAGGGCGATTTCCACACGCTGAGCGCCTTGGTGACGCTGTCGCATGACTGCCGCCGGCCGCAGCTGTTTCGGCCGCAACTGGTGCCGCTGTTGACGCTGATCGATCGCGGCGTCGTTCCGGCCGACGTCACCGGCGCCTGGGCCGGCGAGATCGGCCAGACGCAGATCCTGCCTTCCGATTATCTCGCGCGCGGAGTCGACGGCGACGGCGACGGCATCGTCGACCTCAGGCGCAGCGTACCCGACGTGATCATGACCACGGCCAACAAGGTGCTGTCGCGCGGCTGGAAACGCGACCAGCCCTGGATCGAGGAAGTGCGCGTGCCCGAGGACATGCCCTGGGAGCAGACCGGCCGCACCAACAAGTTGCCGCTGTCGCAATGGGCCGCCTGGGGCGTCACCAATCCCGATGGCACGCCGCTGATCGACAATGGCCTGAAGGCCGGCCTGGCGCTGCCGATGGGCCGCAAAGGTCCGGCCTTCCTCGCCTACGACAATTTCGACGTCTATCTCGAATGGAACCAGTCCTTCACCTACGCGCTGACCGCCGCCAACTTCGCCAGCCGGCTGGCCGGGGCAAAGCAGTTCGACCCGCGCAATCCCGAAACCGGGCTCAATGGCGACCAGATGAAGGAATTGCAGACCAAGCTCGAAGCCAGGGGCTATGACGTCGGCACCGTCGACGGCATTCTGGGCACCAACACCCGCGAAGCCATCCGCAAGGAACAGATGCGGCTCGGCATGCCGGTCGACGGCTGGCCGACGCCGGAGCTTTTGGGGAAACTGTGAGTAGAATCTGCCCAAGCTGGGTTCCTTATTCCCTACTCCTTGCCCGGACGAAGTCGATAAATGCCCGCAAAGCCGGGGGGACGTGCCTCGAACTCGGGTGATACAGGAAGAAGCCTGGAAAGCTGGGCGACCAGGGCTCTAGAAATCTCATCAGCCTGCCCGCATTGATCCAGGACTGGACCTGATAGTCGATCATGTAGGCAACGCCTGCTCCACCCAGCGCCGCGTTCAGCATCAGCTCGGTGTCGTTAACAGTCAGGCTGCCCTCGACGGCGATTTCCAGAGACCGTTTGCCGCGCGCGAACTCCCATCGATAGAGGTTGCCGCCACCAGGCCACTGGAATGTTATGCATTGGTGCTGATGCAACTCCTGCGGATGGCGCGGTATGGCCCGATTTTCGAGATAGACGGGAGCGGCCACCGCCGCCATCTGCAAATCCCCGCTCAGTTTCACTGCCACCATGTCCTTCTCCAGCCGCTCGCCAAGCCTGATTCCGGCATCGAACCGTCCTCGAACAATGTCGGTCAGCGTATCGTCGACGATGACGGTCAGCGCGATATCAGGATAGGCGCGTTGGAAGTCGCCAAGGATCGGGCCGATGAACCGCACCGCGGCAACACGCGGCACGTTTATTCGTAGCGAACCCGCCGGCCGATCACGCGCGGCTTGAATGTCCGCTACGGCGCCCTCCAGCTCTTCGAACGCAACGGCAAGGCGCGCAAACAGCGTCTCGCCGGCACCAGTGGGTGAAACACTACGCGTCGTGCGATTCAGCAACCTGATGCCGATGCGAGCCTCCAGTTGCCGAATCGACTGGCTGAGCGCCGGCGGGGAAACACGCAGCCGGGCGGCGGCGCGGACGAAACTACGCTCTTCCACGATTGCGGCGAATGCCTTGAGCTCGGCGAATTCAGAACCGCGCATTGTGTATCCCTAGATTAACAAGCTAGTCAGATAATAGGCCATTATCTGATCAGTTGCATGGCCCTATTTCTCGACTAGCGGACCCGTCAGATGAAACCGGCACGGGCCTGAATGATTGAAGGAAACGTATCATGCCCAAGTCCTTGCAAGGCAAAACCGCACTCGTCACCGGCAGTTCGCGCGGCATTGGGCGAGCCATCGCCGAAGGACTCGCCTCCAAGGGCGCTGCCGTCGTCGTCAACTATGTCGGCAACCACGAAGCCGCTGACGAGGTCGTGGCCGCCATCGCCGGCAGGAGAGGAAAGGCGATCGCCGTCCAGGCCGACATATCAAGCGTCTCGGATATTCATCGCCTGTTTGACGAGGCTGAGAGTGAGTTCGGCGCGATCGACATCGTGGTTGCCAATGTCGGCGTCGCCGTCATCAAGCCTCTGACGGAGGCAACCGAAGCCGATTTCGACCATGTCTTCGGCACCAATGCCAAGGGCACCTTCTTCGTGCTTCAGGAAGCAGCGCGCCGTGTGCGAAACGGTGGCCGCATCATCGCGGTCTCCACCGGCGGCACCAAGATGTTCTTCACGCAAACGGCGCTCTATCTCGGCAGCAAGGGCGCCGTCGAACAATTCGTCCGTGTGCTCTCGCGTGAACTCGGACCGCGCGGCATCACCGTGAATGCGCTGTCGCCTGGCTTCACCGACACGGACCTGCTTCCCGAGCGCGATCGCGCCGTGGCGGCCGGCATGTCTCCATTTGGCAGGATCGGCGCGCCCCGCGACGTTGCCGATGTCGCGGTCTTCCTGGCCAGCGACGAGGCCCGCTGGCTGACCGGCGAGAATATCCAGGCCGGTGGAGGCGTCGCCTAATCCGCCATTGTCTCCAGGCTGGCGAATCCCTGCGGCGCATCGCCTTCATCGAAGGGTGTCGTCACCTCGACGAAGGTATCGGGATAAAAGCCGTTGAAGCGGGTTCTCAGCGACAGCGAATAGGCACCGATATGGCCGATCTCGATCCAGTCGCCGGTGTCGACGGTTTCCGGCAGCCAGAACGGCCGCGACAGGATGTCGACGGAATCGCAGGTCGCGCCGCAGACCTTGAACGGCACGATGTTCTTCTCCTCGCCATTGCGCGAGCGGATCGCCGGATCGGGGATGAAGCGGGCCGGCAGTGTGATCTTGCCGGTCCAAGAATCCGACAGCGACGCCCAGATGCCGTCATTGATGTAGAGCCGCTTGCCCTTGCGCAGCAGCACCCGCACGATCAGCGACAGGCAGCGCGCCACGATCACCCGGCCGGGCTCGGCCACCAACGGGATCTGGTCGAACTGGTATTCCCTCAGGTCGCCCGACAGCCGCGACATGATCTGGCCGAGCGACGGCATCTCGATCTGCTTGCGATTGGGGTCATGGCCGTACTCGGCGGGAAAGCCGCCGCCGACATCGAGGCCCGCAATGTCGAAGGTCAGCCGGTTGCGCACCCAATCGGCGGAGGCCAGTGCCCGTTCATAGGTGTCGGGATCCTCGATCTGGCTGCCGACATGGAAGCACAGGCCGACCTTGTAGCCGGTGCGGTTGAGCCGCTCGGCGAGTTCCACCGCATAGGCCGGCCCGGCGCCGAATTTCTTCGACAGTTCATAGGCCGCCGAACCCTTGGTCTGGATTCGCACGAACACGCTGATGGAGCCCGGATCGATGTCAAGCGCCCGCACCACCCGCGTCAGCTTGGTGATCTCGTCCTCATGGTCGAGCGAAATGACCCGGATGGCGTATTTTTCCAGCGCAAGCTTGATGTCCGACTGCGCCTTGACCGGATGCATGTAGAGCATCTCGGCGTCGGGTGAGACGGCGCGCACTGCGGCGAACTCGCCGGGCGAGGCCACATCGAAAGCGGTGACGCCGGCTTCGACCAGCGCCTTCAGCACGATCTGCTCGCCATTGGTCTTGACTGCGTAGGCGGTCTTGCCGGGAAACATGCCCATGAACTGTTTGGCATCCGCCTTCAGCACCTGCGGGCGAAAGCAGTAGACCGGATCGTCCGGCCGAAGCGCCAGCGCCGCCTCGCGGGCATTCTCGAATCGCTGCATGGACGAATCCCCTGACTTCTCGGCTGCGCACAATTAATCCAAGCTAGCGGCCAAAGAAAACAATTCTGTGTCTGGCGGGCACTGACCCAGCGGCGCACCCTCCTGGCAGCACTGTTGCCAGCAATCAGGTTTCGGGTGGCTCTTGTCGCCGGACCCGATATGCCTTCTGCCTGAGTGGCTGGCATTGATGCCGCGGGGAAGGACGTTCACGATGGCAATAGCCACGACAGCCGTGCAGCGCGGACCGATGACGCTGAGGGACTGGGGACAGCTTCTGCTGCTCGGCGCCATCTGGGGCGGCTCGTTCTTCTTTGCCCGCATCGCCGTTGCCGAAATGCACCCGCTGGTGCTGGTGCTGTTTCGCGTTGCCATCGCGGCCATTGCACTGCAGCTCTATCTCGGCATTCGCGGTCCGTCCTTCCGTCTCGCCTTCCCGCATGCCGGCCTGTTTTTCCTTTTGGCGCTCGCCAACAATGTCGTCCCGTTCTCGCTGATCTTTGCCGGCCAGACCGCGCTTGGCGCCGGCGTCGCCTCGGTGCTCAATGCGACGACGCCGTTCTGGACGCTGATCCTCGCCAACGCGCTGACAGCGGACGAAAAGCTCTCCTGGAACAAGCTTGCCGGCATCGGGCTCGGCATTGCCGGCACCGCTGTCATGATCGGCCCCGGCCTGCTGGCCGGGCTCGGCGGCCCGGTCTGGGCGAAATTCGCGCTGATCGGCGCTTCGCTGTCTTACGCCGTCGCGCTGATGATTGCCCGCCGCTTCAAGGGCGTGCCCTCGCCGGTCATCGCCACCGGACAATTGACGGCGTCGACCATCATCATGATCCCGGTGGTGCTGCTCACCTATGGCCCGGCCGGCCTGTTCTCGGCCTCGCCGCCGGTCTGGACGGCGGTGCTGGCGCTGGCGCTGCTCTCCACCGCCTTCGCCTACATCCTCTATTTCAACCTCGTCGCCTCGGCCGGCGCCACCAACGCCTCGCTGGTCACGCTCATCGTCCCGGCCAGCGCCATCCTACTCGGCCTCCTGTTCCTCGGCGAGCGGCTCGCTCTGTTCGAGTTCTGCGGCATGGCACTGATCGCGCTTGGCCTGGTGACGATCGACGGGCGGTTGTTTGGTCGGCGCTAATGCCTGTCGACCAAAAGTGCGCAGCGGTTTTGGGACAACGACGCGCTTTAGGTCTGGTAGCGCTGCCATGCCTCGCTTTCGCCACGGCCGCGTCACAATTTATTCACAGGCTGCCAGCGGCTTTTGCCGAAGAGTTTCAACGCTTAACGACAGGTGGCAGGTCGCAAATTCCACAATCGCGTCGCATTGCAGCATATTTTCCGCTTGCCTGTGGCACAAATGCCCCTAGACTCCACCCATAGCTCTTGAAGAGGAGACTATGACATGGGACTTACGAGGCCAATCAACGCATTGATGATCTGTGCTGCATTTGCCTTCATTGGCGCCCTTATCATAGGTGTTCTTCCGTAACCGCCGGAGCGGAAGAACAGCAGCAATAGCCCACAAATTCGAAAGGCCGGGTGTTTCGCCCGGCCTTTTGCATTTCAGATTTCATACCACGATGAAGCTCAGGCGGCGGCGGATCCAGCTGCCTCTGTTTCATGGGAGCGGATGCCGATCATATGGCAGATGGCAAACACCAGGTCGGCCCGGTTCATGGTGTAGAAATGGAAGTCGCTGACGCCGCGCTCGACGAGATCGAGCACCTGCTCGGCCGCCACGGCAGACGCCACGAGCGCATGCGTCTGCGGATCGTTGTGCAGCCCTTCGAAACGCTCGGCCAGCCATGCCGGCACCAGCGCGCCGCAGCGCGCCGAGAAATTGGCGACCTGGGTGAAATTGTGCACCGGCAGGATGCCAGGCACGATCGGGATGTAGATGCCGGCACGGCGCGCCTTCTCGACATAACGCTCGTAGAGATCGTTGTCGAAGAAGAACTGGGTGATCGCCCGCGTCGCGCCATTGTCGGCCTTGCGCTTCAGCATGTCGAAGTCGGTGGCGAAGTCGGGGCTTTCCGGATGCTTTTCGGGATAGGCCGAGACCGAGATGTCGAAATCGCCGGCGTCCTTCAGCGCTCCGACAAGTTCGGCGCCATTGGCATAGCCATCGGGATGCGGCCGGTAGGCCGTACCGACACCCGCCGCCGGATCGCCGCGCAAGGCAACGAAGCGCTTCACGCCCATATCGGCGAATTCGCGGACCACGGCATCGACCTCATGGCGGGCGGCGTCGACGCAGGTCATGTGCGCCGCCGGCGTCAGCGCCGTCTCGTTCAGGATGCGCTTGACCGTGCGCGCCGTGCGCTCCCGCGTCGAGCCGCCGGCGCCATAGGTCACCGAGACGAATCTCGGCTTCAGCGGCTCCAGCCTGGTGACGGTGTCCCAGAGCCTGGCTTCCATCTCGTCGGTCTTCGGCGGGAAGAACTCGAAGGAGACGCGGACCTTGTCGCCAATGTCGGGACGGCGGGAAAAGCGGAACTGGTTCATCAGGCGATTTCCCCCATAGGGTACGCTTTGGTGGGTTGGGTGTCATTTGAAGGCTCGGCGATCAGCATGCGGCGGTCGCGGCCGAGCCACAGCTTGACGGTGAGCCTGGCTTCGTTGCCGCCGCGCGGCTCGAATTCCTGGGCATCCCCGAGATCGAGCCCGGCATCGGCAAACCATTCGGAGATCTGGCGGTCGGAAAAGCCCAGCCTGACATGCGCATGCTGGTCTCGCAGGAATTCCAGTGCATGCGGCGCGAAATCGACGATCACCAGCCGGCCCGACGGGCGCAGCAGCCTTGCCGCCTCGCGGATGGCGCGGGCGGGATCGTCCAGATAGTGCAGCACCTGATGGATGGTGACGAGGTCGAAGGCGTCGCGCTCGACCGGCGGCGCGAAAATGTCGCCTTGGCGGACCTGGGCATTGGCGATGCCTGCCTTGTCGAGATTGGCCCGCGCCACCGTCAGCATTTCGCGCGACATGTCGATGCCGACACCGCGCCGGTAGAGCGGCGAAAATATCTCCAGCAGCCGCCCGGTACCGGTGCCGAGGTCTAGCATCGACTGGAATGGCCGCTTGCCGACCAGCTTGAGGAGTGCGGCTTCCACCGCGCGGTCCGGCACATGCAGCGAGCGGATGTGATCCCAGCTGGCGGCGTTCTCGGAGAAATACTCGGCGGCACGGTCCTGGCGCTTGCGCTTGACCGATGCCAACCGCTCGAGATCGCGCTCGACCTGTGGATCGGCGCCGCGAATGCCAGAGACCAGCCCCATGACGAAGTCGCGCGCGGAATCCGTATCCGACAGCCGGAAGAAGGCCCACGAGCCCTCCTGGTAGCGGCCGATCAACCCGGCCTCCAGCAGCAGCTTCAAATGCCGCGACACCCGCGGTTGCGACTGGCTGAGGATCTCGGTGAGGTCGGACACGGTGAGATCGCCGCGCGACAGCAGCGCCAGGATGCGGAGCCGGCTCGATTCGGCCGCAGCCTTCAATGTATCAACCATCGTATTGAGCGAAACATGCATCGGCGCGTTCTCGTTGAAAAAGATATAAACATATGTTTATGTCAGCTTTGACGACATGGCAAGGCCTATGTCGCTTCCTGACAAGAAAATGCCGCACACATGATCCCCGCCTGAGAGAACCGCTTTTCCCTGACGATCAGCTGGAAACTTGTGCTAGGGCGAAAGCCATGTTCGAGAAGCGCGACGGCGAAAAGCTCCTGCAGACTGACCCGGCTGACATGCCGGCGGATGGCCATATCGTGTTTATCGGCCGCATCGCCTCGCCATGGACCACGCGCGAAAGCTGCCCGAAGAACATGCGCGCCGCCCGCGAGACAGGACAGGCGGCCACCGTTCTCATCGACCCACCCTATCGCGACGGCCTGCTTGCGCTGGAGCGGGCCAGCCACATCGTCCTCCTGTCCTGGCTGCATCACGCGCCGCGGGCACTGATTGTCCAGAGACCCCGCCATGCGGCTGAGCCGAAAGGCGTTTTCTCGCTGCGCTCCCCTGCCCGGCCGAACCCAGTCGGGCTGCATATCGCCAGGCTGATCGCCGTCGACATCGACCACGGCCGCATCGCCATCGACGCCATCGATGTGCTCGACGGCACCCCGGTGATCGACATCAAGCCCTATTTCGCCTCGACCGACGCCTTTCCCGAGGCGACCATTGCCGGGCGTGACGAAAAATGAGCGCGCCCACCGGCCGCCGCCGCGCCATCGCCAAGGCGCTGACCGCACTGCTGCCCCTGGCGCCCTATGCCGATATGGAGAAAATCCGCACCGAGGCCGGCGCCGTGCACATGAAGACGCTGCCGCCGGGCATCGCGGTCTGGCTGGCGACGATCGCCCATATCAGGCACGGCCATACCGACTATGAAAAGCTGCTGGCCGAGGGCTATGACCGCGACTCGGCGCGGTTCTTCGTCATCGAGCAAACAAACATGGTGCTGACCCGTTGGCGCGCCACGCGCCTGCTCGATGCAGAGGACGAAGAGGAATAACTTCAGCTACCGTCGCTTCAATACGGCAACCGCATTGTAGGGCTGGCCGTCGGCCTGGCCAACCCAGGTCCAGGACAGGTTCCCTTTGAAAAATCGGACGGTGATGCCGCCACCGTCGATGCACTTGTCCTGGCCATAGCTGATGTTTTCCCGGTATTCCGCCGAACTGTCGTCGCGAGAAATCTGGGTCAACGATCCGCCGCAGCCGAGCGACGGATAGTCGATCGACGCGGCGCCATCGCCGATTGTCATTGCGATCGCCCAATCGGCGCCGGCAGCACCGGCCGGACTTTGATGACCGCTGCCGGTCCAGACGCCGTTGAGCCCCGCCGCGTTGACCACGCAAGGCACGTTCTGAAAGATCGGCGTCAGTTCGCTGCCCGTCTTCTCGCAACGATAGGTCTGGCCGTTCTGGCACAGCGCCTCGCCCTCGCGAGCGCATTGCGCGAAGGCATGGCCAGTGACGAAGACGAGGAAAATTGCAAAGCTGATGGTCCGAAAAGATCTGCCCATTTTGCCCCTCACGGCCGGATATTTTCAGGCCGGACCATAGGGCATATCGAATGTGCTACCTAGGACAAACAGCGATGGTTGGGTGGCCCTATGCCGCCTGCAGGGGACCACTAGCTTGACTCTGCCGTATCAAGCCGAAGGGACCAATCGCCATGAACCGAAGCGCAGCAGCGGGTAGCATCGTGCCATTGCCTTCCATGTCCGACCGCCACATCGATCCGCATTCCTATCCCGACGGCATCGCCTTCCTCGACGGCCAGTATCTGCCGATGTCGCAGGCCAAGATCTCGGTGCTGGATTGGGGCTTTCTGCATTCCGACGCCACCTACGACACCGTGCATGTCTGGGACGGGAGCTTCTTCCGACTCGACCTGCATCTCGACCGCTTCTTCGCCGGCTTGCAAAAACTGCGCATGACGATCCCGTCCGACCGCGATGGCGTGGCCGAGATTCTGCACAATTGCGTGGCGCTGTCGGGCCATCGCGCCGCCTATGTCGAAATGCTGTGCACACGCGGCGCCTCGCCGACCTTCAGCCGCGATCCGCGCCAGGCGGTCAACCGCTTCATGGCCTTCGCAGTTCCCTTCGGCTCGGTCGCCAATGCCGAGCAGTTGCGGCGCGGCCTGCATGTCGCCATTAGCGACAAGGTGCGCATTCCGCCGGTCTCGATCGATCCGGCGATCAAGAACTACCACTGGCTCGACCTCGTGCGCGGCCTCTACGACGCTTATGACCGTGGGGCCGAAACCGCATTGATTCTCGACTTCAACGGCAATGTCGCCGAAGGCCCCGGCTTCAACGTGTTCTGCGTCAAGGACGGCAGGCTGTCGACGCCAGCCGCCGGCGTGCTGCCCGGCATCACCAGGCGCACCGTCTTCGACCTCTGCGCCGAGGCAGCGCTTCCCACCACGGCCGTCGACGTCAGCGTTGCCGCGCT
Organism: Mesorhizobium sp. M0772; assembly: GCF_040320135.1. Taxonomy (NCBI): domain Bacteria; kingdom Pseudomonadati; phylum Pseudomonadota; class Alphaproteobacteria; order Hyphomicrobiales; family Phyllobacteriaceae; genus Mesorhizobium; species Mesorhizobium sp. M0772. Next base: position 16,022 of record NZ_JAMYPB010000026.1, read on the forward strand.
GAAGGCTGCCGACGAAGTCTTCATCACTTCCACCGCCGGCGGCATCATGCCGGTGACAGTGATCGACGGCGCTGCTGTCGCCGACGGCAAGATAGGCGGGATCACAAAGCGCTTGATGGCGCTCTACTGGCAAAAGCATGACGACCCGGCCTGGTCGAGCCCGGTGCGCTATCCCTGACCGGCGAAGGTCCTGCTCCACACGATGACGTGACCAAAAAGATTCCCCCTCGCCTCTGGAAAATCGCTCGACGCACCGTATATCGCGGAAGCGGAGAAGCCTCCGCTTCCCAGTTCACGGCCCGCATGGGCAAGGATTCCACGTCATGACAAGCAAGGTTTGGTTCATCACCGGATCGTCGAAAGGCTTTGGCCGAGTCTGGGCCGAGGCCGCACTCGCTCGCGGCGACCGTGTCGCCGCAACCGCGCGCGATGCCGGCACGCTCGCCGATCTCGTCGCGAAATACGGCGATAATGTCGCCGCGATCAAGCTCGACGTCACCGACAAGAAGGCTGTCGATGCGGCCATCGCCGAGGCGCACAAGCGCTTTGGCCGGCTCGACGTCGTCATCAACAATGCCGGCTATGGCCATTTCGGCGCCATCGAGGAAGTCAGCGAACAGGAAGCCCGCGACCAGATCGAGACCAATGTGTTCGGCGCGCTCTGGGTCACCCAGGCGGCTTTGCCGATCATGCGGGCGCAGGGCTCCGGCCATATCATCCAGATCTCGTCGATCGGCGGCGTCAACGCCTTTGCGTCGCTCGGCCTTTACCATGCCTCGAAATGGGCGCTCGAAGCCTTCAGCCAGTCGCTCAGCATCGAGGTCGCCGAATTCAGCATCCATGTGACGCTTGTCGAACCGGGCGGCTTCTCCACCGATTGGTCCGGCGCCTCGGCCAAGGTCTCCAAAGCGATCGAGGCTTACGCGCCGGCCCGCGCCAAGATGGCGGAACGCCGCGCCAACTCGGTCGCCGGCGACCCCGAGGCCACCGGACCGGCGATGCTTGAAATCGTCGACGCGGCCGAGCCGCCGCTGCGCGTCTTCTTCGGCGATGGCGGCCTGCCGATGATCAAGCAGGAATACGCCAACCGCATCGCGCTGTGGGAAAAGTGGGACCACCTTTCCGTCGAGGCGCAGGGCGCCAAGAAGAACCGCAAGGCGGCCTGAGCGCGTCTTGAAATTCGGCTGCGTCGCCCCGGCGGCGCAGCCCGTGCCCTAGCCCGGTACTAGGATCGATAAATCCACTGCTCGGGCACGCGCACCGAGATCTCTTCCCCTGTTGTCATACGACCCGGTTTCTCGACCCAGGCAACGAGGCCGCGCAGCCGTTTCGCCGCCTTCGGGAAGGCCAGCGCGCCGGCCTCCCGATCGGCCATCCCGGCGTTTTCGGCGATCGAACGTCCAGCAAGCCGGCAAGGCCCGTTCTGCGCATCAACCTTGATCGTCACGCCACCTCTAAAGAACAGCAGCGTGCCTGACGGCAGCATCGAGAGATGCGGCACGCCTTCGATCAGCAGATTGGCGCCGATCCATTCCGGCTTGATCTCGGCCAGCCCCATCCGCTCGGCAACGACGCCGAGTTCATTCGCTGCTACGATTGATATCTGCCGCTCGTTGCGGATTTCGGTGCCGCGCGGATACCAGGGTTCGCGACCGCCGGAACGACGGGTGGCGCCGGCGTGGAAGTCGCCGTCGATGCCTTCGAAACCGAGCTGCAATGCTTCCACCGGGCGCGTCTGGAAGTGATTCGACGGTGCGGCGTAGAGCGCCGTCACCCTGGCTACGAGTTTTCGCGCTGAAATGATCTCGATCGGAGCCTCAGGGAAAAGATCCAGCATGGCTTACTCCTTGTGCAAGGCGGCATTAGCGATAGCCATGAGCCCGGTCCAGTCCAAAGCAATGATGATCCGATCAAGCGGGCTGATGGCAGCCGATCACGATCTTCTTACCGCGGATCGCATATCCTATCGTACTGCGCCGCATTGCCGCCGTGCTGCACCGGCCTCATGGTGAGACAAGTCTGCGGAGGTTTCCATGCGTCCCGGGACTGCAATCGCGCTGCTTTGGCTGATCTGGGTCGTGTCCTGGTTTCTAGCCGCCTTCTGGGCCGACCCGGCGAAAAAGCGTGCCGGCATCCAGGAGGAGCTTCGCTATCGCGCTTTGTGGTTGATCGGCGCGGTGCTGCTGTTCATTCCCGCGCATGGCTATGCCGGCCGGCTGCGATTCTGGTTTCCGACCCTTGCCGAAGCGTGGATCTGCGCAGGGCTTGTTGCCGTTGGCCTGTTGTTCGCCTGGTGGGCGCGGTTGCATCTCGGCCGTCTCTGGTCGGCTTCGGTGACGGCCAAGGCCGAGCACCGTGTCGTCGACACCGGTCCCTACAGAATGGTCCGCCACCCGATCTATACCGGACTGCTTCTGGCGATGCTTGCCACAATGGCGGCCAAAGGCACGGTCTGGGGAATCGCCGGCGCGATTCTTCTCACCATCGGCATCGTCATGAAGGCAAGGCTGGAGGAACGCTTTCTGCGCGGAGAACTCGGCAACGCCTATGATGACTATGCCCGCAGCGTACCGATGCTGGTGCCGTTCATGCCGGCCTGATTACAGCATCCGCAAAAGCGCGCCACCGATCGAATAGCCGGCGCCGAAGGCGCACAGCACGCCGAAATCGCCGGGCTTCATGTCGGCGTGGTTTTCCGACAGCGCGATGATGGCGCCAGCGCCGGCGGTGTTGCCGAGCCGCTCCAGCACCATCGGCGCGCGGTCATGGTCGACCTCGTGGCCGAAGGCCAGTTTCAGGATCATGGCGTTCATTCGCGCATTGGCCTGATGCAGCCAGAATCGCCTGATGGCTTGCGGCGTCAGCCCGTGCTCGGCGAGGAATTCGACAATGAATTTGTGGCCGGCGACGGTGACTTCCTTGAACACCTTGTTGCCGACCTGTTTGATCAGATTGCCTTCGAGGTTGATCATGTAAGGATCGTCCTGGGCGGTGCGGGTGTGATAGCCCAGATTGGTGCGGATATTGTTCGACATCTGCGTCCAGGTGCGCGTGTCCAGCACCTCGAAACGCCCCGGCCGCCTCTCGCCCTCGCCCAGCCCCTCGACCACCATCGCCACCGATGCATCGCCGAAGATGAAATGCGTCTGCCGGTCGCGGAAATTGAGATGGCCGGTGATGATCTCCGGCGTGACCACCAGCACGCGCTTGTGCGCGCCCGCCCGGACCAGATTGGCCGCAATGTGCAAGGCGGCCGCGGCCGATGAACAACCAAGCCCCATGTCGAAGCCGGCGCCCTTGGTGCCCAGCGCCTCCTGCATTTCGATGGCGATCGCCGGATAGGGCCGTTGCTGGTGCGAGGCCGAGCAGATCACCAGGTCGATGTCGGACGGCTTCAGGCCGGCATGGTCGAGCGCCTTCCGGGCCGCGGCCACTCCAAACTCGGCCTGCAGCGACAGCGCATCATCGGGCCGCGCCGGAATGCGCGGCGCCATGCGGGTCGGATCGAGAATGCCTTCGCGCTCGATCACATGGCGGGTCTGGACGCCCGAGGCATGGACGATGAAGGCGCTGTCGGATTTCTGCAGCAGCGTCTCATCCGTGCCTTGCCGGCGCGCATTCTCGGTGTCGACCCAGGCGTTGAAGCTGGCGACCAGTTCTTCATTGGTGATCTTGGCTTCAGGGATTTCAACGCCAATGCCGCTGATGATGACGCGATGCATATCCAGTCCGTCCATGCGCAGGCGTTGTCGTTCTCATGTGAACGACCAGGGGGCGCGACACAACACTTTTCTCACCCCACCGGTTTACGCCGGCTTAAACCACAGGCTGTGGCCGGATGTCATCGGGAGTGCTAGCCGGCCCGCTTGGCGACGATGAAAATGCGCGGGAAGCGCAGCAGCACCTTGCCGTTTGCGGTCTTCGGATAGGCCTTGGCGATTTTGGCCGTGTAGCTGTCGAGGAAGATTTTGCGCTCGCCGGCGTCCAGCGGATCGAGGAAAGGCTTCAGCCCCGTCGACTTCACCCATTCGACGATCGCCTCGGCGTCGGTCAGCGGATGATTGTAGGCCGTATGCCAGATATCCACCCGGTCGGAGAGCGGCGACAAGAGATCATAATAGAACGACACCGCCGGCAGCGGTCCGCGCGCAGCACCTGCCATCTTGGCGGCGAACGGCATTTCGGCGGCCGTCTCGCGCATCACCTGATGCGACGGCTCAAGCAGATTGTCGGGCATCTGGACGGCGAGCGCGCCACCGGGGGCGAGAAAGCCCATCAGCCGCTGGAACACTACCGGGTGGGTGGGCAGCCACTGGAATACCGCGTTGGCGAAGATGACGTTGACCGGCTCGGCCGGTCGCCATGTCGAGACATCGGCGAGGTCGAAATTGACGCTGGGCAGGCGCGCCTTCGCCTTCTCGATCATGTCGGGAGAGGTGTCGAAGCCGCTGATATCAGCATCCGGCCAGCGCTCGACCAGCAGCTCGGTCGAATTACCCGGGCCGCAGCCGATGTCGACCACCCGGCGCGGGAAATCCACCGGCACCTGCGCAACAAGATCGCGCGCGGGCCGCGTCCGCTCATCCTCGAATTTCAGATATTGGGCGGCGGACCAGTCAGGTTTTGCGGCTGTGCTGTTCATCGATAAACCTCACGACGGTTGCCAACCTCCACGACCAGCACGACAAGCCGGCTGTCCTGGAACTGAGTAATGATCCTGTGGTCACCGACACGAAACCGCCAAGCTTCTTCCTTTGTGCCCGTCAGGCGCTTGGCAAGGGCTCTCGGATTGGGATGCGCTGAAACTCTCTGATTCAGGAACTCCAGGATGCGCCGTTGATCTTTCGTCGAAAGCCGTTCGATGTCTTTCTCGGCGCGCGGCGTGAACTCGACACGCCGGTCATTCAGCGGCAGGCTTCTTGCGACGCTCCTCGGCTTCACGACGTTCGAGCTTCCGGATCACTTCATCCAGCGGAATGCGCACACCGTCATCATCTCTCAGGCGTTCGTCCGCAATTGCGGCGTCGTGCCAATCTTCGATGGCCTCGAGGATCGCTTCGGCTGCAACCTGGTCGGCGGTGCGACCGCTGGCCTTGGCCATTTCGGCCAGCAGTTTCTCGGCTTTTTGCGGCAGTTTGACTGTGATCATGGACGACTCCATCCGATCAATTTAGGTCAAACGCACACCGCCTGCAACGGATCGCCGCAGCCCTACCGCGTCAGCCTCTTGTACGTCATCCTGTGCGGGTTGACGGCCTCGGGGCCGAGCCGGCGGATCTTGTCCTGCTCATAATCCTCGAAATTGCCCTCGAACCATTCGACATGACTGTCACCTTCAAAGGCCAGGATGTGGGTGGCCAGACGGTCGAGGAACATACGATCGTGCGAGATGATGACGGCGCAGCCGCCAAAGTTTTCCAGCGCGTCTTCGAGCGCCGCCAGCGTTTCCGTGTCAAGGTCGTTGGTCGGTTCGTCGAGCAGCAGCACATTGCCGCCGGTCTTCAGCATCTTTGCCAAATGCACGCGATTGCGCTGGCCGCCGGAGAGGTTGCCGACCTTCTGCTGCTGGTCCCCACCACGGAAGTTGAACGACGCGCAATAGGCGCGCGTGTTGGCCTCGAACTTGCCGAGCTTGACCACTTCTGCGCCGCCGGAAATCTCCTCCCACACCGTCTTTGACGGATCGAGCGCATCGCGGCTCTGATCGACATAGCCGAGCTTGACCGTCTCGCCGACGCGGACAGAGCCGGCATCCGGGGTTTCCTGGCCGGTGATCATGCGGAACAGCGTCGTCTTGCCGGCGCCGTTCGGCCCGATAACGCCAACGATGCCGCCCGGCGGCAGTTTGAATTCCAGACCCTCGATCAACAGCGTGTCGCCAAAGCCCTTCGACAAGCCTTCCGCCTCGATCACCACATTGCCGAGCCGCTCGCCATGCGGAATGACGATCTGCGTATCGCTCGGACGCCGCTTGTCGGCTGCATCCAGCAGGTCCTGGAACGCCTGGATACGCGCCTTGGACTTGGTCTGGCGGGCTTTCGGGCTGGACTGGATCCACTCGCGTTCGCGACCGATGGCGCGCTGGCGGGCGTCGTCCTCGCGACCTTCCTGCTTGAGGCGCTTGGCCTTGGCTTCGAGGTACTTGGTGTAGTTGCCCTCATAGGGGATGCCGCGGCCGCGATCGAGCTCGAGAATCCATCCGGTGACATTGTCGAGGAAATAGCGATCGTGGGTGATGATCATCACCGCGCCGGGATAGGCGCGCAGGTGTTTTTCCAGCCACGCCGTGGTCTCGGCGTCGAGATGGTTGGTCGGTTCATCGAGCAGCAAGAGGTCGGGCTGACGCAGCAGCAGCTGGCAGAGCGCGACGCGGCGGCGCTCACCGCCCGAAAGCTTGGTGACCTCGGAATCCTTGGGCGGGCAGCCCAGCGCTTCCATCGCCATCTCGACCTGCTGTTCGAGATCCCACAGGTTTAACCGGTCCATCTCGTCCTGGAGCTTGGCCGACTCGTCAGCCGTCTCGTCGGAGTAGTTCATCATCAATTCGTTGTAGCGCTCGATGATGGCGGTCTTGGCGGCGACGCCTTCCATGATGTTCTCGAACACCGTCTTGTTGGCATCGAGCGCCGGCTCCTGCGCGAGATAGCCTACGGTGGCGCCTTCGGCGAGCCAGGCTTCGCCGTTCCACTCCTTGTCGAGCCCGGCCATGATCTTGAGGATCGTCGACTTGCCCGAGCCGTTGGGGCCGAGGATGCCGATCTTGGCGTCGGGATAGAAGGAGAGATGGACATTCTCAAGCACCTTCTTGGTGCCATAGGCCTTGTTGAGGCCGGCCATGTGATAGATGAACTGGCGTGCCACGCGCGCTTTCCTTGATGATTGACCGAAATGTCGGATTGAATGGAGGTTGGCCGCTATGTAGGCGATGCCGGGCCGAACGGCAATCGCTTTTGCCATTTCAAGCCGGGTGTACACCGCACGTTAAGTTTTCCGCCGGTTGTAGGGAGCGTTGAAATCCCCGGTTAACCCTTCAGCGTCAAAACAGGATCGATCGCTGACCTGTCGCGATCGAAAGTAAAGATCGGACCGAAGGTAGTGCTGAACAGTTTCCTGCTCCTTGCCGAAGCGGTCGTCTACTTCAGCGTCATGGTCACGCTGTTCCGCTTCAGGGATCGCATCGGCCTCGGCGTCTTCGTATGCGCGCTGGGCGCCATGCATTTCCTCGAAACCTATCTCGCCAGCGTCTTCTATGTCGCCCTGCCCTTCGGCATGGTCTCGCCAGGCTCGGCGGTGCTGTTTTCCGGCAAGCTGGTGATGCTGCTTCTCCTCTACATGAAGGAAGATGCGGCCACGGTGCGCCAGCCGATCTATGGCCTTTTGCTCGGCAACGCTTTGATGATCGGGCTGGTCCTGATCCTGCGCCTGCACGATATTTCAGCCTTTTCCGACGGCAAGCTTCCCGATATCGGCTTCATCGACCAGATGGGCTGGCTGATGGTGTGGGGCACGACGCTGCTCTTCATCGACGCCATCCTGATCATCCTGCTTTACGAAAAGCTCGGGCGTTATCTACGCAGGGCGCCGTTCTCCCGCATCCTGATTTGCGTCGCCTGCGTGCTCACCTTCGACCAGGCCGGATTTTTCAGCGCCCTGCATTTCGTCGCCGGCGCGCCGATTGCGGTCTTCTTCGGCGGCTGGTTCGCCAAGATGGGTGCCGCTTTTGCCTACAGCGCCATGCTTGTCGCCTACCTCAGATGGTTCGAAACGCGTCAGGTCGTGGCACCACGTGGGTTGTCCGACGTCTTCGACACCTTGACCTATCGCGAGCGCTACGAAGCCCTGGTCGAACATGTCGGCCGCGACGGCCTCACCGGCCTGTTGCACAGGGGACGCTTTGACAGCGACGGCGAACGTCTGGTCGCTGTCAGCCTGCGCACTGCCCAACCGCTCAGCCTGCTGATCGTCGACGTCGACCATTTCAAGTCGATCAACGATCGCTTCGGCCATGCCGAGGGCGACAGGGTGCTGAGATCGATCGCCCAGGTGCTGACCCAGGCGGCCGGCGCACAAGATCAGGTTTTCAGGATCGGCGGCGAGGAGTTCGCCATCCTTTGCTCGCAGCCGCATGCGGTCGCCAGGTTGCTCGGAGAAAACCTCCGCCAGGCCGTCAAAGCGTGCGTAAACCGGTTCGACATCAGCGTCAGCGCCGGCATCGCCACTGTCGATGAGACCGTAGGCTCGCTTGCCGATCTCTTCGCCCTTGCCGACGAGCGTCTCTACAGGGCCAAGTCCACCGGGCGTGACCGCGTCGTCGGCGAAGCGCATGACGATGCCGAAGACCTAACTGCGTGGACATTGCCCACGCGTGGCGTCAGCGGATAAGGCTGTCAGCTCCGCTTGCGCTGCTGCAACGCGCCGACCGCAACTGAAACGGCTATCAGCGCGATGGCCAGCCATTTCAGCACGGTGATGATCGGACTGGCATCGATGTCATAAGCGATGAACAACAGAATGCCGGGCACCAGCAGGCCGCACATGACCAGCATGATGCGGTTGATCTGCCAAGACACTTTTGCTGCCAGCGCTTCGTCACCGGCTTCGCCGACAAGACCGGCGCGCATCTCCCGGGAGATGGCCAACGCGCTCGACAGGCGCATGGAGATCGGCAAGCCAAGCCCGATTATGAGGAAGGCACACGCCGCCAGCAGAGCCGAGAATTTGAGCGCGCTGGTGTCGGCCGGCACCGGAAACAAAAGTGTCGCCAGCGGCAGGAAGACACAGACGATGCCGAGCGCGGCAATGGCGATGAAGATCGCGGCATTGACCCAAGTGAACAGCTGGTAGCGGCTTGCCCCGATCGGCGCGGCAAGCACGCGCATGCGCGCCCACTCGGCATCGGTATAGGAAAAGCCCGGCCATTCCATGCGGCCGTCTTTTATGGCGGTCATCCCCCTGGCCCAGAAAGCCAGCCGCGCCAGCGCGCCTGATGTCATGCCACTCATCGCCACCCCCGCCGAATGAAACACATCCAGACCATATCACCGCGTCACTGCCAAGCGGCAGACGGATATCCTACTGGAACCCGGCCGCATCGACCGAGCCCTTCGGACAGCCCGCCTTGGTCGTCGGCGCCGAGGCGAGCATGAGAGTGCTCAGCGAACTGTCGGGGCCGATCGGGCCGGTCAGGCCGAGCGTCAGCTCGCCGATCAGCCGCCTGCCGCTCGACGGATCGACCAGGCAGGAGACACGCACCCGCGCGCCCGCCCCGGCTCCGAAGGCGCTGTCGAAGGTGCTGCGGATCTGGTCCGAAGTCAGTTGCTTGCCGACGTTCCTGGTGAAGAGCTCGCGCACAGGCGAGGCATTCACCGCCCGCATCAGATTCAGCGCCTCGGCAAAATACTCCTGCTGGCTCTTGCCGTAGCAGGTGCCGTGCTTGATCCATTCATGCCGTTCGAGCTTGGAGGCGGTGCCAGGCATCACCTGGTCGAGTTCGGCGCGCGTATTGGCATCGAGGTTGACCGGCGGCAGGTCGGCCCAATGGGCCGGATTGTCATTGGCCTTGTCGCTCGCCGGCACCTGGCAATAGAAATTGCCGTTCGGTTGCGGCCACAGACCATGCAAGGTGAAATGCGACGCGTCGAAGCCGCCCGCCGTCTGCGCCTGGCATTCGGGCTTGCTCGACTTGGTTTCGCAGAAGGCCGGCTGCCAGCTCAGCGCGAAAACATATTCGGGTTTTCCCGAAGCCGCAGGCTTGCCCTGATCGGCGGGCGCGGCCGGCAGGGCGGCTGCGCTGCCGCCGGTGACATGACCGCAGCTGATCTTGACCCAGCGACGCTCAGGATCGGCGCCCGGCACGCGGATGAGGTAATGCGTCGGCGCATCCTTGTTGCCGGCCAGGAGGTCGTAGCTCTGTCCAGCCGTTGTCGCGATATTGCCGGGGTTCTTGCCGCTTTTGATTGCCTGCGTCGCCGGGCAAGCCGCATCGGCCACGAAGGAGCCGCTCATCTTCACATCGGCGCGCGCTAGGCCGACACCGGCCAGCGCCACCAACACCGCACCCCATATCGCCGATATCCGCATTCCAGCACTCCTAGCGTTTCATAGCGCAAGCTAGAAACGTGCGACATGTCAGAATTACGATTTCTTTCGTCCGCCGCAAAAAACAATCGCTCGGTCGATCAGACCCCGCCCTCCTCGACCCGCTTCGTCAACATACGCAGCAGATCAAGCGCTGTCTCGAGCGCGCGAGCCTCGATGCCCTCGCTGATGCGGTTGGCCCAGACATGCTGGCGCGTGCCGATATCCCGGATCGCGGCCCGGCCGGCATCGGTCATCGCCAGGAGCTTCGCGCGGCGGTGCGCCGGGTTGTCCGCATAGGCGGCAAGCCCTTCGGCGGCCAGAATGTCGGCAAGGCGCTGCACGCTCTGGCGGGCAAGCCCCATGTCGCGGGCAATGTCGGCCACCGATTTCGGCTCCTTCAGCACCGCGCCCAGAACCTGCCAGCGCGCCGCCGTCAACCCGGCAGGCTCGGCCAGCCGGTCGGCCGCGTCGAGAAACCCGCCATTCAGCCGGAACACGGCAAGCACCAGTTCGGTGAGCACATCTCCGGCTTCGGTCCTGCTTGTCATTTCTGGCCGGCCTCGATGGTGGAAACGAAAGTGTTGACGGCTTCAGCCACCGCCTCCGGGTTGTCAAGCATCACCCAATGGCCGGAACCGGCGACGGTTCTGTGGCCAATTCCGCTGCGCAGCCGAAACAGGGCCGCCGCATTGTCATTGGCCTCCGTGGCCAGCACGAAGATCGGCCCGCGATAGGCGTCGAGCGTCGGTTCGGGATTCCATTCCGCCAGCGCCTTGCCGACGCCTGCCCGAGCCGCCGGATCGACCACCGCCGCATCGGCGAGGACCTGTTTGCGGACATCTTCATTGGGGCCGGCGATCGAGGTGTAATAAGCGCTCAGGACACCGCCGCCGTTTGGCCCCGCCAGATCGCGCACGAACCCGTCGCGAATCTCTTTGGGCAGGGCGCGCGGATCGGTCGCCGGATCGACCAGCAGGATGCCGGCAACACGGTCGGCATGGCCGGCGGCATAGGCGAGCGCGGCCCCACTGCCGCCGCTATGTGCAACGAGGACAAACCGCTTCAGGCCGAACGCATCGGCCACCGCACCGATATCGTCGGCACGGCCGTCATAGCCGTAGTCGGCATCAGCTGCAGGCGCCGATGCGCCATGGCCGCGAAAATCGAAGGCGACCGCCTCACGGCCACCTGCGGTGAGCTGCATCACCCGGTTCCACTGTGTGGCGCGGCTGCAATCACCATGCGCGAACAGGATCGGCAGGCCGTCGCCGGATTTGATGTCGTAGCCGGCAAGCTGGCCCTGCGGGCCGGCAATGGTCTTCATGGTCATCTCCCTGGTCTGGCTGGAAGCAATGCCGGGCAGGAGCATTGCGGATGAAAGGCTCGCCAGCAGAAACGCGCGGCGCGAAACGGTTTTCATGGTCATGCTCCGATCCAATTGACAGTATGCTGTCATATAACCAAATTGACAGCAAGCTGTCAATAGTGGCCCCGGCTGATTTCGACCTCCCCTTGACGTCGGTCCCGCCGTCGCCCAACAGTCGCCGAGGGAGCGAGACATGGCATTTGACAAGCAGACGACGCTGGCCTCACCGACCGGGGCCACGCTCAACCTCTATGTGAAGCACGCGAGCGGCTCTCCACGGGCCGTCGTCCAGATTAACCATGGCTTGGCCGAACACGCCGCGCGCTATGCCCGCTTCGCCGATTACCTCAGCACCCGCGGCTTTCATGTCTACGTGCACGACCATCGCGGCCACGGCGCGACCAAGGCGCCCGACGCGCCGCTCGGCAGGTTCGCCGGCACAAGCGGCCCGGCCAAGGTGATCTCCGATGTCGACGCAGTCCACGATTTGATTGCGAAGGAGCAGCCCGGCCTGCCGGTCATCCTGTTCGGCCATTCGATGGGTGCGTCGGTGGCGCTCAACTACCTGCTGGCGCACTCGCCGCGCGTCCACGCCGCGGCGATCTGGAACGGCAATTTCTCACAAGGCCTGCTCGGCCGGCTTGCGCTCGCCATCCTCGCTTATGAGCGCTTCAGGCTCGGTTCCGATGTCCCCTCACGCATCTTGCCCAGGCTGACCTTCCAGGCCTGGGGCAAGGCGGTGCCCAGCCACAAGACGCCGTTCGACTGGCTGTCGCGCGACGAGGCTGAAGTGGCCAAGTACATTGCCGACCCGCTGTGCGGCTGGGATGCCTCGATCTCGATGTGGCGCGATGTCGTGGAGATGGCGCAGAAAGGCGGCAAGGATGCGGGCTTTGCCGGCATCAGGCGCGACCTGCCCGTCAGCATCGTCGGCGGCGAGAAGGATCCGGCCTCCGACTACGGCAAGGGCATCGACCATCTCGCCAAGCGCATGCGCGCGATGGGCTTTTCGAATCTGGTTTCAAAGGTTTACGCCGACACCCGCCACGAAAGCTTGAACGAGGTGAACCGCGACTCCGTCATGACCGATTTTGCCGCGTGGGCCGATAGTGTGTTGAAACGCTGACATCGCTGGCCCACCGCAAGGCCCGTGACAGCGGCATCCCGGGTTGATAGAGGCTGCGGTTCCGACCCGTTTTTGGTGATTTATGGCTGAACCTCCGCTGAAAGGCGTCCGCGTCGTCGAACTCGCCCGCATCCTGGCCGGCCCGTGGGCAGGACAATTGCTGGCCGATCTCGGCGCCGATGTCATCAAGGTCGAGAGCCCCGATGGCGGCGACGATACCCGCAAATGGGGTCCGCCCTTCGTCATGAGCCATGATGGCGAGAACCTGTCGGCCGCCTATTACCACTCCTGCAATCGCGGCAAGCGCTCCATCGCGGTCGATTTCTCGACGCCCGAAGGGGCCGAGACGGTGCGCCGGCTGGTTGCCACGGCCGACGTTCTGATCGAGAACTTCAAGTTCGGCGGCCTCAAGAAATACGGGCTCGATTACGAGAGCCTGAAGGCGATCAATCCAAAGCTCGTCTACTGCTCGATCACCGGCTTCGGCCAGGACGGGCCTTACGCCCCACGCGCCGGCTATGATTTCATCATCCAGGCCATGGCCGGCATGATGTCGATCACCGGCGAGGTCGGGCGCGAGCCGCAAAAGGCCGGCGTCGCTATCTCCGACATCTTCACCGGCCTTTACTCTGTGATCGCCATCCAGGCAGCGCTTCGCCATGCCGAAAAGACCGGCGGAGGCCAGCACATCGACATGGCGCTGTTCGACACGCAGATTTCCGCACTCGGCAACCAGAACCTCAACTATCTCGTCTCCGGCAAGGCGCCGGTGCAGATGGGCAATGCGCATATGAACATTGCGCCCTATGAGGTTGTCCCGGTCAGGGACGGCCACATCATCCTGGCGGTCGGCAATGACGGCCAGTTCGCCAAATTCTGCGCCGCCGTCGGGCTCGACCATCTCTCAGCGAATCCCGATTTCGCCACCAATCCGGCCCGCGTCGCCAACCGGGTGAAGTTGCGCGAGCACTTGATCGAGACGCTGAAGAATTGGGATCGCGACCCGCTGCTGGCCAAGCTCGAAGCGGCAAGCGTGCCGGCGAGCCCGATCAACAATATCGGCCAGATGTTTGCCGACCCGCAGACGATCGCACGCGGCATGCGCCTCGACCTCGACGATGGCCATGGCAATCGTCTGCCCTCGGTACGCGCGCCGATGGTGATGTCCGGCACACCGCTGGTCTATGAACGCCCTTCGCCGCGCCTTGGCGAACACACGCAAGAAATCCTTGCCGAACTGGAGAAGTCTGAACGATGAAGACCGGTGGACAACTGATTGTCGACGCACTCGAGGCGAACGGCACCGACCGCATCTTCTGCGTGCCCGGCGAATCCTATCTCGCGGTGCTCGACGCATTGCATGACTCGCCCATCCGCACCATTGTCTGCCGACAGGAAGGCGGCGCCGCCATGATGGCCGACTGCCAGGGGCGGCTGACGGGCAAGCCCGGCATCTGCTTCGTCACCCGCGGCCCCGGCGCCACCAATGCATCGGCCGGCATTCACATTGCCATGCAGGATTCGATACCCGTCATCCTGTTCATCGGCCAGGTCGCCAGCCACGCCAAGGAGCGCGAGGCTTTCCAGGAGGTCGACTACAAGCGCTTCTTCGGCGACATCGCCAAATGGGTGGTGGAGATCGACGATGCCGCGCGCATCCCCGAACTCGTCACCCGCGCCTTCGCCGTCGCGACATCGGGCCGCCCCGGCCCCGTGGTCATCTCGCTGCCGGAGGACATGCTGACCACTCTTGTCGACGCGCCCGCGGCCTTGCCGCACACGCCGGTCGAAACCCGGCCCGGCGAAGCCGAACTCGATGCTTTGGAAAAGCTTCTGGCCAAGGCCAAGCGCCCTTTCGTCATCCTCGGCGGCACACGCTGGGACGAGGAAGCGGTGGCACGCATGCGCACCATTGCCGAGGCCTGGTCGCTGCCGGTCGGCTGCTCCTTCCGCCGCCAGATGCTGTTCGACCATCTGCACCCGAACTATGCCGGCGATGTCGGCATCGGCATCAACCCGAAGCTGGCCACCGCCATCAAGCAGGCCGACCTGGTGCTGCTGATCGGCGGCCGCATGGGCGAGATGCCGTCCTCCGACTATACGCTGCTGAAGAGCCCTTACCCAGACCAGACGCTGGTCCATGTCCATGCCGATGCCGGCGAACTCGGCCGTGTCTACCGGCCGACCCTGGCGATCAACGCTGCGCCGTCAGCCTTCGTCGAAGCCTTCGCCAAGCGCAAGCCAACCTCCACGCCAGCCTGGGCGGATGAGACAGCGAAAGCACACGCTGCCTACCTCGACTGGTCGACGCCGCCTGAGACCGGCCCCGGCACGGTCCAGATGGGGCCGATCATGAACTATCTGGAAAAGGTTCTGCCCGACGACGCCATTTTCACCAACGGCGCCGGCAATTACGCCACCTGGGTGCACCGCTTCCACCGCTTCCGCCGCTTCGCCACCCAAGGCGCGCCGACCTCCGGTTCGATGGGTTATGGCACGCCGGCTGCGGTCGCCGCCAAGGCGCTCCATCCCGACCGCACCGTGCTGGCCTTTGCCGGCGACGGCTGCTTCCTGATGAACGGACAGGAATTCGCTACCGCCGTGCAATACGACCTGCCGATCATCGTCATCGTCGTCAACAACGGCATCTACGGCACCATCCGCATGCACCAGGAGCGCGACTATCCCGGCCGCGTCGTCGCCACCGATCTGAAGAACCCTGACTTTGCCGCTCTTGCCCGCGTCTATGGCGGCCACGGCGAGACGGTCGAGAACACGGCAGATTTTGCCCCTGCCTTCGAGCGGGCCCGCGCCAGCGGCAAGCCGGCGATCGTCGAGATAAGGCTCGACCCCGAGGCGATCACGCCGACGCGGACGATGACGCAGATCCGCGACAAAAGCTGAGTGCCGACAAAGGGTATAGGCCGAGTTCCGTCACACCCCCCTCTGTCCTGCCGGACATCTCCCCCTCAAGGGGGGAGATTGGATGTCACTTCGCCCTTCGCCAATCTCCAGCGTTGCAGACAGGGCGCTATGGTCAGAGCTGCTGATCTCCCCCCTTGAGGGGGAGATGTCCGGCAGGACAGAGGGGGGTGCTGTCCCGCCGACCTTCGTCATCAGTCAGACCGCTGCCAGCGCCTGCGTCAGGTCGGCGATCAAATCATCCGGATGCTCGACGCCGATCGACAGCCTGACCGTGGTCTCCAGCACGCCGATGCGCTGGCGCACGTCGAAGGGGATGCCGGAATGGGTCATGGCCGCCGGGTGGCTGGCGAGTGACTCCGTGCCGCCGAGGCTCACCGCCAGCTTGAATATTTGCAGCCCGTTGAGAAAGGCGAAGGCCGCCTTCTCTCCGCCTTTGATATCGAAAGAAAATGTCGAGCCGGCGCCGCTGCATTGCGCTTTGTAGGCCCGTCCCGCTGCCGTGTCCTCGCCCAGGAACGGCAGGTAATGCACCTTTTCCACCTTGGCGTGATCGCGCAGGAATTCAGCCACGAGCCGTGCATTGTCGTTGGCGCGCTCCATGCGGATCGACAGCGTCTCCAGCGAGCGGCCGAGCATCCAGCAGGAATGCGGGTCGAGTTGCGTGCCGATGGCGCCGCGCAGCGCCTTGATCGGCTTGGTCACCGCCTTGCTGCCCATGGCCGCCCCGGCGATCAGGTCGGAATGGCCGCCGACATATTTGGTCAGCGAATAGACGGAGACATCGGCGCCATGTTCGATCGGCCGCTGGAACACCGGGCCGAGCAGCGTGTTGTCGCAGACGATGATCGGCGTTGATCCTTGGCTTGCGCCGATCTCGTCGGCAATCTTCCTGATCAGCGCGATATCGACCAGGCTGTTGGTCGGATTTGACGGCGTCTCGATGAGGATGACCGAGACACGCCCCTTTGCCACCGCAGCATCCGCAGCCGAGCGCACCGCCTTCTCGTCGACGCCGTCGGCAAAGCCGACAGCGCCGATGCCGAAGCCGGACAGCGTGCGCGTCAAGAGCGTCTCGGTGCCGCCGTAAAGCGGCTGCGAATGCAGGATGACATCGCCCGGGCGGGCATAGGCGAGCAGCGTCGTGGCGATCGCCGACATGCCGGACGAGAACAGGATGCAGGCGTCCGTTCCCTCATAGACCGCCAGCCGGTCCTCGACGATCTCCGAGTTGGGGTGATTGAAGCGCGAATAGACCAGGCCGGACGCCGTGCCGCTCGGCGGCTCCTTGCGGCCGGATGTGTAGTCGAAGAAGTCGCGCCCCTCCTCCGCCGATTTGAACACGAAGGTCGAGGTCAGGAACACCGGCGGCTTGACGGCGCCTTCCGACAGTTGCGGATCG
Organism: Mesorhizobium sp. M0772; assembly: GCF_040320135.1. Taxonomy (NCBI): domain Bacteria; kingdom Pseudomonadati; phylum Pseudomonadota; class Alphaproteobacteria; order Hyphomicrobiales; family Phyllobacteriaceae; genus Mesorhizobium; species Mesorhizobium sp. M0772. The sequence goes on from NZ_JAMYPB010000026.1 coordinate 32,918, forward strand.
AAGCCATAGCTCAGCATCAACGTCTCGGGGTGGAGCTTGTGGTTGCCGATGTGGGTTTTCGACGGGCGCGGCGCGGTCATGGCTTTTCCTGCATTGGAGGAGTCTCGTGCGGCAATTTATGCGATCCCGGTCCGCCAGTCCTTGCTATTTTCGGCCTCGCATGGCTGCATTCCGGCAACAAATTGCCGAGCGAGAGCAAAAGTGCAGCAGAAGATAGCCGACGATTTCGACCGCAAGATCCTGCGCGAGCTGCAGGCCGACGCCCGCATCACCAACAATGAGCTGGCGGAGCGCATCGGCCTGTCGCCGTCGCCATGTTTGAGGAGGGTACGCCGGCTGGAGGAGGCCGGCATCATCAGGGGCTATACCACGCTGGTCGACCCGGCCGCCTTCGGGTGGAACATGGTCGCCATCGCCACCGTCCGGCTCAGCCGCCAGAACGAGGACGAGATCGTCATGTTCGAGGACGCCATCCGCGGTTGGGAGGAGGTGCTGGAATGCCACCTCGTCACCGGGTCGCGCGACTATGTGCTGAAGGTGGTGACCGGCAGCCTCGAACAGTACGAGCGCTTCATCAAGGAAAAGATCGCGCGGCTGAAATGCGTCGCTTCGATCGAGACCAGCTTCGTCATGAACACCATAAAGGAACGGCGCCTCTGACATTTGGTCAAAGGCACCGCTCTCGAGGTCGAAATTGCCTGGCCAGGCTTATTTGATCGCCTTGTCGGTGATGGCCGTGGTGTAGGCGCCGGTCGGCGCCTTGGTGATGATCTTCTGGTCGAGCAGCGCCTTGGCGGTGCGCTCGTAGGTCGCCGGGTCGAGCTTGCCGTCGGCATTGTCGATCAGCTTGGCGACTTCGCTCATCATCCGCTTCTGGTGGTTTTCGTCCTGGCCACCGCCGTCCATGACAATGCCCGCGGCCTCGTCATTGTTGTCGATGGCATATTTCCAGCCCTTCATCGAGGCGCGCACGAAACGCACCATCTTGTCTTCGAAAGCCGGATCCTTGAGCTTGTCTTCCGAGGCATAGAGCCCGTCCTCAAGCAGGTCGTTGCCCATCGCCGAGTAGTTGAACACGGTGAGCTGGTCCGGCTTGTAGCCGGCATCGATCAGCTGCCAGTACTCGTTGTAGGTCATGACCGAAATGCAATCCGCCTGCTTCTGGATCAGCGGCTGCACGTCGAAGCTCTGCTTCAAAACCGTGACGCCATCCGGGCCGCCTTCGGTCTTCAGGCCGAGCTTGTTCATCCAGGCGTAGAAAGGATATTCGTTGCCGAAGAACCAGACGCCGAGCGTGTGACCCTTGAAATCGGCTTCGGTCTTGATCGGGCCGTCCTTCGGGCAGACCAGCTCCATACCGGCCTTCTTGAACGGCTGGGCGATGTTGACCAGCGGCACGCCCTTTTCGCGCGCGGCGAGCGCCCCACCCATCCAGTCTACGATGACGTCGGCGCCACCGCCGGCGATCACCTGCTCGGGTGCGATATCGGGACCGCCCGGCTTGATGTCGACGTCGAGGCCTTCGGCTTCATAAAAACCCTTGGCCTTGGCGACATAGTAGCCGGCAAACTGCGCCTGCGTGACCCATTTCAGCTGCAAGGTCACCTTGTCGGCGGCCATTGCCTGGAACGCGCCCAGCGACATCGCGCCGGCCAGCATCGGAATGATCAGTCTTTTCATGTTTTTACCCTCTGAAGTTAACACCCGAACCCACCGCCCTATCCACCACGGACAGAGGGATGCCAAAACGTGACGGCTCTCTCGACGAGAGCGACCACGCCATAAAAGACCGAACCCGCCAGTGCTGCAACTGCGATTTCGGCCCAGACCATATCGATGTTCATCCGCCCGACCTCGGTCGAGATGCGAAAGCCCATGCCGACCACAGGCGTGCCGAAGAACTCGGCGACGATGGCGCCGATCAGCGCCAGCGTCGAGTTGATCTTCAGCGCGTTGAAGATGAAGGGCGCTGCCGCCGGCAGCCGGAGCTTCAAGAGTGTTGGCCAGTAGCCCGACGCATAGGTGCGCATCAAATCGCGCTCCATATGGCCGGAGGCGGCAAGACCGGCAACCGTGTTCACCAGCATTGGGAAGAAGGTCATGATGATGACGACCGCGGCCTTGGACGGCCAGTCGAAGCCGAACCACATCACCATGATCGGCGCCACACCGATGATCGGCAGCGCCGAGACCATATTGCCGATCGGCAGCAGACCGCGGCGCAGGAACGGCACGCGGTCGGCCGCAATCGCCACCAGGAAGCCGGCGCCGCTGCCGATGACATAACCGAAGATCACCGCCTTGAAGATGGTCTGCCTGATATCGGCGCCGAGCACCGGCAGGGAACTGGCGATGCGCACACCGATGGCGCTCGGCGGCGGCAAAAGGATGAAGGGAATGCCGGCGCCACGCGTCACCGCTTCCCAAATGATCAGGATCCAGGCGCCGAAGATCGCCGGGATGATGAGGCGCAGCGCCATCCGCGCCCCTTTTGCCATCGGGCGAAGCCCCGACAGCACCGCCACACAGCGCCAGGCCAGCAGCCAGGCAGCGGCGAGCAGCAGGAAATAAGGCGCCATTGCCGTGCCTTCGAACCCTGTAATGCCCGAGATCAGCATCCAGGCGACAAGGTGAGCGCCGATAAACAGCACCGCAGCCTCGGCCACCGCCGAAATTCTGATCATCGAGATCAGCCCCGCCAGCACGGCCAGGCCGATCATCGGGGTCTTTATACCGAAATAGGGGTAGTCGAAACTTGCCGTCGGGTCTGCAAGGGTGGCCGCTTCCGGCTTCGACATCGCGCCGAGCGCGACGGCGACGAGGCACAGCGCAATGGCCAGCACGGCTTGCCAGGAGGGCTTCAGCCAGTTCATGCCGGCCTCCCGCCCATCGCGCGGTCAACGAGGCGCCCGGCTATGCCGACCACCATGACCAGAAGGGCCGCCACCACCGAGCCCGCCACAAGGGCGGACCAGATGTCGATGGACTGGCTGTAATAGGCGCCTGCCAAAAGCTTGGCGCCGATGCCGGCGACAGCACCGGTCGGCAGTTCGCCGACAATGGCGCCGACCAGGCTCGCCGCCACCGCCACCTTCATCGAGGTGAACAGGAACGGCACCGAGGCCGGCACCCGCAGCTTCCAGAAGGTCTGCGAGACACTGGCATTGTAGGTGTGCATCAGGTCGAGATGCATGAGTTCGGGCGAGCGCAGGCCCTTCACCATGCCAACCGTCACCGGGAAGAACGACAGGTAGGTCGAGATCATCGCCTTTGGGATCAGACCGCTGATGCCGATCGCCCCCAGCACGACGATGATCATCGGCGCCACCGCCAGAATGGGAATCGTCTGGGAGGCGATGATCCACGGCATCAGGCTGCGGTCGAGCGTCGCCACATGCACGATGCCAACCGCGATGACGATGCCGAGCGCCGTGCCGAAGGCAAAGCCGAGCAACGTCGACGACAGGGTCACCCAAGCATTGTAGACGAGGCTTCGGCTCGATGTGATGGGCCGCAGGAAGGTGTTCTCGAAGAAGTTCACCGCCACCTGATGCGGCGCCGGCAGCGTCGGCTTGGGCTGCGACAGCGTCTTGCCGATGAATTCGACGGTGTCGTGGGTTTCCCCGGCGCGCCGGTCGAGGTCGCGCTGGAAGGGCGCGTTTAGGATGACGGCGAAGACATACCAGAGCACCACCACGCCCAGGAGGATGGAGGTCACGGGGATGAGTTTTTCGCGGAAGGTGTCCATCTATCGCGCCTCGCCAGCGGGGCGCCCTCCTCTCCCCAACGGGGAGAGGGTGGCCGGAGCGAAGCGGAGGTCGGGTGAGGGGGTAGAAATCTTTCCGTCGAGACAAGCCAAGATCGTATCCAGGACCGCTCGGCGCTCAGCCAAAACTTCGTGATTCCAGAAGCGCAGAACCGAATAACCTTGTCCGTTCAGCCAGGCTGTCCTGGCGGGATCGGTCAGTGAATCCGCGTGTTGGCTGCCATCAAGTTCGACAATCAGCCCCTGCTCGCGGCAGACGAAGTCCGCGATGAAAGGTCCGAGCGGCACTTGCCGCACATATTTGTAGCCGTTGAGATGACGTCCTCTCAATTCCCCCCAAAGCCGGTATTCAGCTTCGGTCTCGTCAAACCGCAGCTTTCGGGCGCGAGCGGTTGCCCCGACATTTCTCTTGGTCGGATCCGTCGGCGCCGCCCCCTCACCCGACCTCCGCTTCGCTCCGGCCACCCTCTCCCCGTTGGGGAGAGGAGCCAGCCGGTCGTTCGCCCCCTCAATCATCATAGCTGTGCCCTGCCCGCAACCCATCGCGCACGCGGGCCGCGATCGCCAAAAACTCCGGTGTCTCGCGGATGTCCAGTGGCCGCTCCTTTGGCAGCGTCGATTCGATGATGTCGGTAACCCGACCTGGGCGCGGCGACATGACGACGATGCGCGTCGACAGATACACCGCCTCGGGGATGGAATGGGTGACGAAGCAGATCGTCTTGTTGGTGCGCGCCCACAATTCCAGAAGCTGTTCATTGAGATGATCGCGCACGATCTCGTCCAGCGCGCCGAAGGGCTCGTCCATCAGCAACAGGTCGGCGTCGAAGGCGAGCGCGCGGGCGATCGAAGCGCGCTGCTGCATGCCGCCGGAAAGCTGCCAGGGGTATTTCTTCTCGAAGCCGGAGAGGTTGACGAGCTCCATCGTGCGCTTGATGCGCTCGGCCTGCTCCGCTCTCGAAAGGCCGATGATCTCCAGCGGCAGCGCCACGTTACGCTCGATCGTGCGCCACGGGAAAAGGGCTGCCGCCTGGAAGACGTAGCCATAAGCGCGTTTCTCGCGCGCCTGTTCCGGCGTCATGCCGTTGACCGAGATCGTGCCCGATGTCGGTTTTTCCAGATCGGCGATGACGCGCAGCAAGGTGGTCTTGCCGCAGCCCGATGGGCCGATGAAGGAGACGAACTCGCCCTTGCCGATGGTCAGGTCGACATTGGAGAGCGCCTCTACCGGACCGTCATTGGTCTGAAAGGTAAGGCCAAGTCTGCTTGCCGAGACGACGGCTGGCGATTGTCCCGTCATCGCTTGCTGCCTGCCTCTCGCAGCCGCCCAGAATGAAATGCCGTTGCATTCGCGTTGATGTTGCTTTCCACTCGTCCAATCCCACCCAATCGACGCCCGGAGCCTTGCCGATGTCGCCCAAACCCACTTGTCACCTTATCCGTCCTGAAAGCACTTATGAAGGCAAGCAGGGATTGACCTATTTTGCCGGCATTGCAGCCGAGACGGTCGGCTCGTCCGGCATCTGCATGCATCTGCTCACCCTGCCGCCTGGCGCCCGCGCCAAGGCGCATCTGCATGAAAGCCATGAGACGGCGATCTATGTGCTCTCGGGCGAGGTCCACACATGGTATGGCGACAGGCTCGAGAACCACATCGTCGTCAAGGCCGGCGACCTCTTCTACATCCCGGCCGGCGTACCGCATCTGCCGGCCAATCTGAGCAACGCCCCGTCCTCGGCCGTCATCGCCCGCACCGATCCCAATGAACAGGAAAGCGTCGTCCTGTTGCCGGAACTGGATGCGCTGGTGGCCTGACGCTGACGGGACTGCCGTCATTTGCACCGCGCCACTTCGCCCATGACATTGCCGTCGTCGTCGGCGACCGTCAGCTTCTTGGCGTTCTTGGCGCTGCGCTTGATGGTGAATTTGGTCGGCTCCTGTCCCTCTTCGCCTTCCGCCTCGCATGTTGCCGTCACCACCAGCGACCCATCAGCCTGCGCTTGCTTCTCCGTGAAGGTGCAGGCGCTGGCGGCGGTGACCAATGCCTCGTCGGTCAAAAGCAGCATCCGATCGGCGGCGACTTCCTGGCCGTTGCGGTTGATGCAGCCATATTTGTCCCCATAGGGTTTCGTCAGGTCGATGCCTGCCGCAAGGGCCTGACCCGCAGCCAGAACGACTATCATCGCAACAGACGGCCCCAAACCGCGCGCGCTCATTCCCCCAGCTCCAACGTCACGAACACGGTTGCAACGGCCCCATTTCTTCAAGACCGGGAATGGTCACGAAGAACCCACCCTCGCCCTTGTTGGTGACCACAACGGTTTCAGCCGTCGTCCCCGCCTCGCCTTCGGCGGAACAGGTCGCATCAAGCGATTGCGTGCCCGGCGCCCACGTCAATTGCTGCGCGAACCGGCAGCCGCTGCCATAGGTCTCGATGCCTTCGGCGGTCAGCACGATATAATCGTCCCGGCCCTGAAAACCGGCCTTTGCAAAGACACAGCCGGCATCGTTGCCCCAGGAGCCGGCCAGCCTCTCGGCCCCTGTTGCCGGACCAGCGACCACCATCGCCACGACCAGTGAAATGAGCGCCCCCGGGCTCCGCAACGTCAAACGCCTGTCGCCGGAATGCCGGTGCGTTCCACCTTGCGCGGCGCGGTAATGTCCTTCCAGGTCGACAGAGCCCGGTTGACCGCCGCGTTCGGCTCGCGGGCGACGAATTCGCCATGGCCGGGCTTGGCCTTGACCTCCGCTTCCTCGACCGACAATTCGCCGCGCGAAAAGACGAAGCGCGGCACGCCGGTCACCTCAAAACCTTCGAAGACGTTGTAGTCGATCACCGATTGCTGCTTCTTCGAGGTGATGGTCTTCTTGGCGCTGGGGTCCCACACCACGATGTCGGCGTCCGCGCCTTCGACGATGGCGCCCTTCCTAGGATACATGTTGAGGATCTTGGCGATGTTGGTCGAAGTCACCGCGACGAACTCGTTCATCGTCAGCCGCCCGGTGTTGACGCCCGTCGTCCACAGCACGGGCAAGCGGTCTTCGAGCCCGCCGGTGCCGTTCGGGATCTTGGTGAAATCGCCGAGGCCGTTGCGCTTCTGCTTGGTGGTGAAGGCGCAGTGGTCGGTCGCCACCACCTGCAGCGATCCCGCCTGCAGGCCGGCCCACAGCGAATCCTGGTGCAGCTTGTTGCGGAAGGGCGGGCTCATGACGCGGCGCGCCGCATGGTCCCAATCCTTGTCGAAATACTCGCTTTCATCCAGCGTCAGATGCTGGATCAGCGGCTCGCCGAAAACCCGAATGCCCTTCTGGCGGGCGCGGCGGATGGCTTCGTGGCTCTGCTCGCAGGACACATGCACGACATAGAGCGGCACACCGGCCATGTCGGCGATCATGATGGCGCGGTTGGTCGCCTCGCCTTCCACTTCCGGCGGCCGCGAATAGGCGTGTCCCTCGGGACCATTATTGCCGGCAGCGAGCAGCTTTTGCGACAGCGCCGCAACCACGTCGCCATTCTCGGCATGAACGAGCGGCAGCGCGCCGAGATCGGCGCAGCGCTGGAACGACGCGTACATCTCGTCGTCGTCCACCATCAGCGCGCCCTTGTAGGCCATGAAATGCTTGAACGAGGTAATGCCTCTGTCGACGACGGTGGCCATCTCGTCGAACACCTGCTTGCCCCACCAGGTGATCGCCATGTGGAAGGAGTAGTCGCAGGCAGCCTTCGAGGTCTTGTTGTCCCACATCTGCAACGCTTCCAGCAGCGATTGCTGCGGCGCCGGCAGGCAGAAATCGACCACCATCGTGGTGCCACCGGAAAGGGCCGCACGCGTCCCGGACTCGAAATCGTCGGCCGAATAGGTGCCCATGAACGGCATTTCGAGATGGGTGTGCGGATCGATGCCGCCCGGCATGACGTAACAGCCGCTGGCGTCGAACTCATGGTCGCCATGCAGGTTCGAGCCAATGGCGACGATCTTGCCGTGCTGCATCAGCACATCGGCCTTCCAGGTGCGGTCGGCGGTGACGATGGTGCCGTTTCGGATGACTTTGGTCATTGTCGTGTTCCCTTGTTCTCTTCGCGCTTCTTGTGAGCGTCGTTTTGAATACAGATCTTAGTTCACGCCACGATCCCCGCTGTCTCTACCACCGCATGGAACAGCACGTCGGCGCCGGCGCCGGCCCATTCCTTGGTGATTTCCTCAGCCTCGTTGTGTGACAACCCGTCAACGCAGGGGCACATCACCATGGCGGTCGGCGCAACGCGGTTGATCCAGCAGGCGTCGTGGCCGGCGCCGGAGACGATGTTGCGGTGGGAATAGCCGAGCCGATCGGCGGCGTCGCGGATCGCCTTGACGCAGCCGGCATCGAAGGTGACCGGATCGAAAGCGCCGACCTGCTCGACCTTGTACTGGATGTCGAGCGCCTCACAGATTGTGTCGATGCCTTCGCGTATGCGCCCATCCATCGCGTCCAGCACTTCCTTCTCGGGCGAGCGGATGTCGATAGTGAAGACGGTGCGCCCGGCGATGATGTTGCGCGAGTTCGGAAACACCTCCATGTGGCCGACCGCGCCGACGGCGTCGGGCTGGTAGTCCATGGCGATCTCGTGCACCAGTTCGATGACCCGAGCCATGCCGAGCCCGGCATTACGGCGCTTGGGCATCGGGGTCGAGCCGGTATGCGCCTCCTTGCCGGTCAGCGTTACCTGCAGCCATTTCAGGCCCTGGCCGTGGGTGACGACGCCAATGTCGATGCCTTCGTCCTCGAGGATCGGCCCCTGCTCAATATGCAGTTCGAAGAAGGCGTGGATCTTGCGATCACCGACTTTCTCGGTGCCTTTCCAGCCGATGCGCTCCAGCTCCTCGCCAAATTTCCTGCCCTGTTTATCAGTGTGCTGATACACGTCCGCCTGATCGAGCACACCGGCGAACACGCCGGACGCCATCATAGCCGGGGCAAAGCGCGAGCCTTCCTCATTGGTCCAGTTGGTAACGACGATTGGATGCCTGGTCTGGATGCCGAGATCGTTAAGCGAGCGAATAATCTCCAGCCCGCCGAGCACGCCGAGCACGCCGTCATATTTGCCGCCGGTCGGCTGCGTGTCGAGATGGCTGCCGACATAAACCGGCGGCAGGCTGGGATCAGCGCCTTCCCGGCGGGCAAACATGGTGCCCATTTCGTCGAGCCCCATTTCGAGCCCGGCCGCCTCGCACCAGCGCTTGAACAGATGCCGTCCCTCGCCGTCCTCGTCGGTCACGGTCTGGCGATTGTTGCCGCCGGCAATACCGGGGCCGATCTTCGCCATCTCCATGATGGAATCCCACAAACGGTCTGAATTGATTCGCAGATTCTCGCCCGGGGCGGCCATGCTCTAAAACCTCATCGGTTGCGGGGCGGCGGCGTCCCCCTCCCCCTCGAGGGGAGGGTGGCCGCGACGCGGTGGGGTGGGGTCGCCCGCGACGCGCGCGACCTTCTCTTTGACCACCTGCGCGACGTGCCAAGCGCTGTTTATGACATCGGGCTCGTCAACACGGAAGACTTCAAATCCGAGCGATCGCAGATAAGCATCGCGAACGGCATCGTGCCGCATACCCCTGTCGTGTTCGTGCATGTCGCCATCGACCTCAACGATCAGCTTCACCGCCAAGCAGGCAAAATCCACGATGTACGGCCCAATCGGGCACTGACGGCGAAACTTGATGCCGGCTGATTTCAGGTCCCGCAGTTCATACCACAGCAGCGATTCTCCCTTGGTCGCGTGAACTCGAAGCGCTCGCGCCTTTTGGCGCATTTCGAAGCTCACGCGGGTACGGGGCATCAGGAGCGGCCTTGGAACAAAAGAGCAGGTCGGCGTCCGGTCGCACCGACCCCACCCGACCGCTTCGCGGCCACCCTCCCCTCGAGGGGGAGGGATATCCGCGCCCGGTTTGTCAATCGATCGCCCTCAGCACTTCTCTGACATGGTCGATCAATTCGTTGATCTGGCCCTTGGTGATGATCAGTGGCGGCGACAGCGCGATGATGTCGCCGGTGGTGCGGATCAGCGCGCCGCGCTCGAACGCCTTGACGAAGGCCGAGAAGGCCCGCTTGGTCGGGCTGCCGGCGATCGGCGCCAGTTCGATCGCGCCGATCAGGCCGATATTCCGGATGTCGATGACATGCGGCTCGTCCTTCAGCGAATGCAGCGCATCCTCCCAGTAAGGCGCCAGTTCCTCGCCGCGGGTGAGCAGGCCCTCTTCCTTGTAGGTGTCGAGCGTGCCGAGTGCCGCGGCGCACGCAATCGGATTGCCCGAATAGGTGTAGCCGTGGAAGAACTCGATCATGTGCTCGGGGCCGGTCATGAAGGCGTCGTGGATTTCCTTCTTCACGAACACCGCGCCCATCGGGATGACGCCGTTGGAGACGCCCTTGGCGGTGGTCATGATGTCGGGCGTGACGCCGAAATAATCCGCTGCGAACGGCGCGCCGAGACGGCCGAAACCGGTGATGACCTCGTCGAAGATCAGCAAAATGCCGTGCTTGGTGCAGATCTCGCGCAGTTTCTGCAGATAGCCCTTCGGCGGCAGGATGACGCCGGTGGAGCCGGCGACCGGTTCGACGATGACGGCGGCGATGGTCGAGGCGTCATGCAGGGCAACGATGCGCTCCAGCTCGTTGGCGAGTTCCGCGCCATATTCCGGCACGCCCTTGGAGAAGGCGTTCTTTTCCGGCAGATGCGTGTGCGGCATGTGGTCGACGCCGCCGAGCAGCGTGCCGAACATCTTGCGGTTGGTGACGATGCCGCCGACCGAGATGCCGCCGAAATTGACGCCGTGATAGCCGCGTTCGCGGCCGATCAGGCGGGTGCGCGCGCCCTCGCCCTTCACACGGTGATAGGCGATCGCCATCTTCAGCGCCGTTTCGACCGATTCCGAACCGGAATTGGTAAAGAAGACATGGTCCATGCCCTTGGGCGCGAGATCGACCAGGCGGTTGGCCAGCTCGAACACGATGGGGTGGCCCATCTGGAAGGCCGGCGCATAGTCGAGTTCGGCCGCCTGGTGCTGGATCGCCTCGGTGATCTTGGGACGGCAATGGCCGGCATTGACGCACCAGAGGCCGGCGGTGCCATCGAGCACCTTGCGGCCGTCGCTGGTGGTGTAGTGCATGTCCTTGGCGGACACGAACATGCGCGGCGCCTGTTTGAACTGCCGGTTTGCCGTGAACGGCATCCAGAATGCGCTGAGATCGTTCGGCGTGACTTTCAGCCGGTTGGACATGACCAAGACTTCCCCTTGTAACCTGTTTCGGTGCGGCTAACGCTTGGTCTTTCCAAAGCTTGGTCTTTGCTGCGTTTTCATGCTACGCAAATTTTTGACCGATTGGACAAACGTTAGCACCGCCCTGTCGGCGGTCAAGGGATTACTAGCGGAAATGCGGCCTGCGAAGTGCGCTCCACGGGTAAGAGAAAAACTGGTCCAGAGAATTGGTCCAGATGAACCCTGCGGCCAAGGCTTGCAGGGGTGAGCGGCGCCATGGAAGGCTCAGCCCCTCGCCGCACCCGCATCCAGCAGGAAAAGCGCGAACTGATCCTGGAGGCAGCCCTCGAAGTCTTCTCCGCCAACGGCTTTCGCGGTTCGACCATCGACCAGATCGCCGAGGCCGCCGGGATGTCGAAGCCGAACCTGCTCTATTATTTCCGCCGCAAGGAAGACATTCACGAGACACTGATGGAGCGGCTGCTGGCGACCTGGCTGGCGCCGCTGCGCGAACTCGACGATATCGGCGATCCCCTGACCGAGCTCAGGAGCTACATCAGGCGCAAGCTCGAAATGGCGCGTGATTTTCCTAGGGAGAGCCGGCTGTTCGCCAACGAGATCCTGCAAGGCGCGCCACGCATCATGCCGCTGCTGGCGGGTGAACTGAAGACACTGGTCGACGAGAAGGCCAACGTCATCAAGGGCTGGATGCGCGCGGGAAAAATCGCCCGCACCGATCCCTGGCACCTGATCTTTTCGATCTGGGCGACGACGCAGCACTATGCCGATTTCGATGTCCAGGTCCGTGCCGTGCTCGGCGCCGATCGCGGCGGCGACGGCCGCTTCGAGGATGCGGCGCGGTTTCTGGAGCAGTTGTTCATTGATGGGCTGAAGCCGAAGGGCTGACCTTGGGCGTCAGGCGCTGCGGCGCTCCGCCGGCATCGCCTCAAGCAAATTCTGCAGCTTCTCGATCGAATTCTGTTCGGCCAGCGGCGTGTAGACGATCAGCTTCATGTCCGAGCCGTCGTCGATCGACAGGCTCATATGCTCGAACGTCATGGCGCCGGCTCTCGGATGTCGGACATGTTTCACCCCCGACAATCGGCGTGCCACGTCGCGTTGCGGCCACCAGTCGCGAAACTCCGGACTTGAGCGCGTCATAAGCACGATCAGCCGCTCGAAATCCGCATCGCCCACATAGCGGGCGCTTTCCGCCCGGAACGAGGCCAGCACGGTGCGCGCCAATTGCTCCCAGTCAACCAGCAGGCGCCGGTGATGCGGATTGGTGAACACCATGTGGACGATGTTGCGGGCGTCGCCCTCTAGCAGGCCATAATCACCGAACACCGCTACCGCCGCCGGATTCCAGGCCAGCACGTCCCAGCGCCGCCCGACGACATAGGCCGGCTGCAGCACCAGGCTCTCGAGCATATGCATCAGCGGGCCATCGACCTTTTCCGGCGCAGCCACGCGGTTCTCCGGTTGCTGGCGGCCTGCCAGGATGAACAGATGCCGCCTTTCAACGGCGTCGAGGCGCAGCGCTTCGCTGAGCGCCGCTAGCACCTCCACCGAGGGTCTGACCTCGCGCCCCTGCTCTAGCCATGTGTACCAGGTGGTGCCGACGCCGGCGATCATCGCCACTTCCTCGCGACGCAAGCCTGGCGTGCGTCTCCGCAGGCCGGTCGCGATGCCGGTGGCGGACGGCGTCAATCTTTCGCGGCGCGAGCGCAGGAAGGCGCCAAGCTCGCGCCGGCGGCTGTCTTCAGCGGAGTGCGTGGGAGCATCCATGAGAGCTATTATAGCAGTATTGATACCAGGATAAAGTTTGAACTGTTTGGGCTGCGTCAGGCGCCCCATCTTCCATCCAGAGAGATGGAGGCTCTGAATATGGATCTGAAAGACAAGACAATCCTCATCACCGGTTCGACCGATGGCGTCGGCCGTGTCGTCGCGCAAAGGCTGGGCGCCGGCGGCGCGCGCGTGCTGGTGCATGGCCGTGACGCGGCTCGCGGCAAGGCAACCGTCGCAGATATCGAATCCGCCGGCGGCAAAGCCGAATTCCTCGCCGCGGACCTTGCCTGGCTAGCCGAGGTCCGCCGCCTCGCCGAGGCCGTACGCGCAAAAACCGACCGGCTCGACATCCTCATCAACAATGCCGGCATCGGCACGGCCGGCGCCAAGCGACAGCTCAGCGCCGACGGCTTCGAACTGCGCTTTGCGGTCAACTATCTCGCCGGTTTCCTGCTGACCTCGGAACTGCTGCCGATGCTCAAGGCGAGTTCGCCGGCGCGCATCATCAACGTCGCCTCGGCCGGCCAGCAGGCGATCGATTTCGGCGATGTCATGCTGACACGTTCCTATGACGGCGTGCGCGCCTATTGCCAGAGCAAGCTGGCGCAGATCCTGTTCACCATCGACCTCGCCGGAGAGTTGAAAGGCAGCGGCGTCACCGTCAACGCTCTGCATCCGGCGAGCTACATGAACACCACCATGGTCCGCCAGGCCGGCGTGACGCCATGGAGCTCGGTCGAAACCGGCGCCGACGCCATTCTCAACCTCGCGACATCGCCCGCGCTGGAGGGCCGCAGCGGCCTCTATTTCGACGGCCAAAGGGAGGCCCGCGCCGACGCACAAGCCTATGACGCCAAGACCAGACAGCAATTGCGAACCCTGAGCCTCGACTTCGTCGGCCAGGCTTCCCCACAATCGAAGGAACAGCATTCATGACCGGCAAGATCGAACACACGGTAGTCATCGGCGGCTCATCCGGCATCGGCCTGGCGACGGCGCGAAAACTGCTTGGCCCGGGCATGAAGGTGACCATCACCGGACGAAACCAGGACAAGCTCACCCGCGCTGGGAAGAGCCGCGGCGGCGCCGCCGAGAAAGCTGCCTTCGATGCTTCGAAGCCGGACGAAGTCCGCCAGTTCTTTGGGGAACTCGGACCGTTCGATCACCTCGTGCTGGCTGCCAGTGGCGGCAAGGGACTTGGGCCGTTCGAAACCCTCGACCTCTCAGACATCGCCGGCGGCGTCGACGAGAAAGTCCGGCCGCAGCTGTCCTGTTTGCAGGCAGCCTTGCCGACGCTCAACAGATCGGGATCGGTCACTTTCATCTCGGCGGTGTCGGCACAATTGTCGGTGCCCGGCGTGGCCGGCATCGCCGCCGTCAACGGCATGCTGTTGACGGTGGTGCCGATCCTGGCGGTCGAACTGAAGCCTCTGCGCGTCAACGTCGTGGCGCCCGGCGTCATCGACACGCCATGGTGGGATTTTCTGGCCGAAGACCAGCGGCAGGCGGTGTTCAGCGAATATGCCGGCAAAACCCCGGTGGGCAGGATCGGCCGCGCCGAAGACGTCGCCGGCGCAATCGCCTTTCTCGTCTCCAACGGCTTCATGACCGGCCAGGTGCTGACCTGCGATGGCGGTTTGCGCTTCGCGGCGTAGCAAATGGTGTTGCAATGGCTTCCCGCCGCCACTGCGGCCACCAAACTACTGGCTCGCCACCACGCCGACACCAACGGACACAACGATGAAAATTACCAAAATCAAAACGCCAACTGAATTTGCCCTCTGGTAGATGGCATTTCCGGAGCCGAGTTTTGTCCTCAGAAAAAGGAGGACATCTGGGGACATTGCCGCTAGAAAAATCACTAGAAAACTGAAATGCCCGATAAATTCAGGCTGAAACCGCTTTTCCACAAAGGGGTACAATATGATTGACGCATATACGAGATAGAAGACGAGCGTGAATCGAGTTGGTGAGCTTGTCAAACCAAGTGACGAAAGAGCGCTTTTCTCTTCAGATTCGTGTAGAAAATACAATACACTCAAGATGCTTGCTGTGAAATAAATACTTAGCAGAGCGTACGAATTTCTGGCGCTAATTGCATGGACATAATTTAGGGCAGCTACCAAGGCCACCGTCAGGAGCCCCACCACAAGCAACCATCTGAGCGCAACGCGTCTTTTACCTTTAAGAATGTACATTGATTGCCCCACACGTCGCATCAAGGATCAATACCGTAACGGTCTTAACTCTAAGTATCGAAGACAATGATAAATGGCGACGCCATGGTGGCAGCGCCATTGCCGACTAGAGCGACTGCGCGATCAGCGTCAGGAATCCGCCGGCGAGCGCGACATTGCCGACGAAGCCGTTGATGCGCGACGCCCGGTCCGGGCCCTGATGGTCCCAGAAATTGTGGAACATCGGCGTGGCGACGATGAGAAACAGCAGCAGCACGGCGCAGGCGGTCGCAGTCCACAGGCCGGCCATCAACAGCGCGCCGGCAATGGTCTGCAGGACGATGCCGGCCCACAACGCCAATCTCGCCTGCGGCACGCCGCGCGCGGTCATCAGCCCTGTCAGGAAGGTCTCGTTCTGAACATTGCGCAGGCCGGCGAAAACGAAGGCGCCGCCGAGCAACAGGCGGCCGAGAAACAAAAAGGTCGAAGGCAAATCGACAGGCATGAAATCTTCCCCATACTTAAGCATGAAACAGGTGGAGCGCCGCCCTTTCGACGGCGCTCCATGACTAACCGGACGGTCAGGCTGCTTTGGCAGCCGGCATCGGGTGAATGGCGTGGAACGGGATGCAGAGCCGGTTCCAGGTGTTGATCATGCCGATCGCGACCGACAGCTTGACCAGTTCCTCTTCCGAGAAGTGCTCGAGCGTGCGGGCATAGAGTTCGTCCGAAACGCCATTGTTGGCGATCAGGGTCGTTGCCTCGGTCCAGGCAAGGGCCGCGCGTTCACGTTCGGAAAACAGCGGCGATTCCTGCCAGGCCGAAACCAGATAGAGCCGTGTCTCGGTTTCGCCGTCGCGCCTTGCCTCGCGGCTGTGCATCTCGACGCAGTAGGAGCAGCCATTGATCTGCGAGGCGCGGAGCTTGATCAAATGCAGCAGGCTCACTTCAAGCCCGCATTCGTCGACCGCCTTGTTGAGCGCCGACACGGCTTTCATGATCTCAGGCGCCTTGGCGAAGAATTGCAGTCTCTGTTTCATCGTCTTTCCTTTCACATCTGTTTGGCGGGGGATTAAATCTGTTTGGTCGAAGCGGGTTTCTGCGGCCGCTGATGGCGCGCGACAAAGGCACAGCTGGCGGCAAACGATCGCGGATCGCCTTCGGCCTTGTAATCAGCCACGATGTCGGACAACCGGGTTTCCGCGAGGGCCGCGCGATAGGCGCGCTCGGCCTTCAGCATCGCGGCATTGATGCCGCACGGCTTCACATAGGCCGAAGCATCGATCTTGACCGGGCCGCGCTGGCGGATCTCGCCGCAGCGGAAGGCCGGCTCGCGACCCTCGACCGCAAGCACGATATCGAGCAGCGTGATGCGCTCGGCCGGACGCGCCAGCCGGTAGCCGCCCGCCGGTCCCGGCACCGATTCCAGGATGCGCGCAGTAGTCAGCTGGTTCAGATGTTTCAGCAGATAGCTCGGCGACAGGCCGAAGGACTCTGCCAAAGCAGCACCCGGCATCGTGCTGTTGCCCTCCACGCTGGCCAGTGTGGCCGCGCAATGGATGGCCGCTTCTACACCCTCGCCCAGCTTCATGATGTTGCGCTCCTATTCATGGATATCTTTTATCTTAGATAAATTTTATCTGCAATAGGAAAATGAAAAACGGCGCTCGAAAGCGCCGCTTTTTTCTTCGACCCGTTCCCTACTCCGCAGCCACCTTGGCCATCGGGTTGTTCGGGTGTGTCGTCCAATTGGCATAGACCGGCGACACCGGCTTGCCGGTGCGCTGGTCCATCACGCCGGCGGCCAGCGGCTCCATAGTGATGCAGTTCTCGACCGGGCAGACATTGACGCACAGATTGCAGCCGACGCATTCGGCCTCGATCACCTCGAAATGCCTGACGCCGTCGACCATGTTGGTGATCGCCTGGTGCGAAGTGTCCTCGCAGGCGATGTGGCAGCGGCCGCATTTGATGCAGGCGTCCTGGTCGATATGCGCCTTGGCGATGTAGTTGAGGTTGAGATACTGCCAGTCGGTGACGTTGGGCGTGGCGCGGCCGACAATGTCGTTGAGCGAGGCGTGGCCTTTCTCGTCCATCCAGTTTTCGAGACCGGCGATCATCTCCTGCACGATCTTGAAGCCGTAAGTCATCGCCGCCGTGCACACCTGCACATTGCCGGCGCCGAGCGCCATGAATTCAGCCGCATCGCGCCAGGTGGTGATGCCGCCAATGCCGGAGATCGGCAGGCCGCGCGTTTCCGGATCGCGGGCGATCTCGGCCACCATGTTCATGGCGATTGGCTTCACCGCCGGGCCGCAATAGCCGCCATGCGAGCCCTTGCCGTCGATGGTCGGCTGCGGCGCGAAACTGTCGAGGTCGACGCCGGTGATCGAGTTGATGGTGTTGATCAGCGACACCGCGTCGGTTCCGCCGGAGAGTGCGGCGCGCGCCGGCTTGCGCACATCGGTGATATTCGGCGTCAGCTTGGTGATGACAGGCATGCGGGTGTTGGCCTTGCACCAGCGCACCACCATTTCGATGTATTCAGGCACCTGGCCGACAGCCGCGCCCATGCCGCGTTCCGACATGCCGTGCGGGCAACCGAAATTGAGCTCGATGCCGTCGGCTTCGGTCTCCTCGACCACCGGCAGGATCGCCTTCCAGCTTTCCTCGACGCATGGCACCATCAGTGAGACGACGATGGCGCGGTCGGGCCAATCCTTCTTGACCTGCTTGATCTCGCGCAGATTGACCTGCAAATCGCGGTCGGTGATCAGCTCGATATTGTTGAGGCCGAGCAGGCGCCGGTCCGCCCCCCAGATCGCGCCATAACGCGGGCCGTTGACGTTGACCACCGGCGGACCTTCTTCGCCCAGCGTCTTCCACACGACGCCGCCCCAGCCCGCCTTGAAGGCGCGGATGACATTGTAGGCCTTGTCGGTCGGCGGCGCCGAAGCCAGCCAGAACGGATTGGGCGATTTGATGCCGACGAAATTGTTGCGGATGTCTGCCATGACAGGTCCCTTTCAACCGAGACGAAGGAGCATTTCCACGGGTGCGAGAATGCCGCCTTTAAGCGCGGGGGTGAGATTGGCGATCTTGGTGCCGGCGTTCTCGCCCATGATAAGATTAACGCCAGGCGGCGGCTTTTTTCCTTCCGCCTGCGCCGCAGCCATGCGCGCCCGTATCGTGTCGAAAAATTCGATGGCGAAGGCGCCACGAGGGCGCTCGGCGGTTACAGAGAACCCCGCGGCGGCGGCAGCCGAACGATAGTCGTCGGGCGTGGCAACGAAGGACATGCTCTCGTCGGATGCCCATGGCAGCGGATAGGTCAGCGCACCTGCCTTGAGCCGCATCACATCGTAGACGGCAAAGACGCCGCCCGGCGTGAGCACACGCGCCGCCTCGCTCATCAGCTTTTTCTTGTCGGGAAGATTCATGCCGACATGCAGGATCATGGCCGTATCAAAGCTTTTGTTGCTGAACGGCATGTCCAGCGCGCTGCCCTGCACGAACCGGACTTTGTCGGCCATTCCCACCCGCTTCGACAGGCTGGTCGCGATGTCGACATAGCTTTGCGTCAGATCAATGCCGGTGACATCGGCGCCGGCATTGTTGGCGGCGAAGCGGGCTGGACCACCCACGCCGGAACCAATGTCGAGCAGCCTGGCCCCCGGCTTCAAACCCATCTGGCCTATGAGTTCCCTGGTGGCGGCGATACCGCCAATGTGGAACTCGTCGACCGCTTCGAGATCGCCAGCGCGTAGATGGGCAATTTCCACGCCGGTATCGGCGAGCACGGCAAGAATGTGCTGCTCAAGATCCGAGACGTCGTAGTGACGCGCGATGCCTGATTCCACTGAGGCCATGATCTCTATCCCTGTGCCAGACTCCGGTTGATGCTCTCCGCCGCATCGCGGCCTTGCGCGACGGCCGATACCGTCAAATCGTCGCCGCCAAAAATGCAGTCGCCGCCGGCCCAGACATTGGCGAGCGAGGTGCGCCCTTCTGCGTCGACCTTGATGCGGCCGGCTTCGAGTTCGATCGCAGCACCGCTGCCGTTAAGTGCCGCCGGCACAAAGCTCTGGCCGATCGCCTTGAACACCTGGTCGGCGGCCAGCGTCAGCCGCTCGCCGGTGCCGACAAGCGTGTCGCCGTTCATCGCTGTGTATTCGAGCTCGATGCCCGACACTTTGCCACCTTCGACAATGACCCGCTTCGGCTGCAGCCAGTGGCGGATGGTGACGCCGTTGGCGGCTGCCAGATCCTGCTCGAACTCGGAAGCGTTCATGTGTTCCTGGCCGCGCCGGTAGCAGATCGTCACCTCCTCGGCGCCGAGCAGCTTCGACTGGACGGCGGCGTCGATCGCCGTCATGCCGCCGCCGATGACGACGACGCGCCTGCCGATTGGCAGGCTCGCGAGATCGCTGGCCTGGCGCAGTTCGGCGATGAATTCGACTGCATTGACGACGCCACCGGCCTCCTCGCCATCGGCGCGCAGCGCATTGACGCCGCCAAGCCCCATGCCGAGGAAGACGGCATCGTAATTCCGGATCAGGTCCGACAGCCGGTAGTCGCGGCCGAGCGCCCTGCCGTTCTGGATATCGATGCCGCCGATCCCCGCGACATAGTCGACCTCGGCCTGGGCGAAGTTATCGATGCTTTTGTAGGCGGCGATGCCGTATTCGTTGAGGCCGCCGGCCTTCGGTCGGGCTTCCAGTATGGTGACCTCGTGGCCATGGCGGGCGAGCCGGTGCGCCGCGGCGAGGCCGGCCGGACCGGCGCCGACCACGGCGACCGACTTGCCGGTCGATTCAGCGCGCGAATAAAACTGCTTGTGCTCGGCCATGGCGACATCGGTGGCGTAGCGCTGCAGGCGGCCGATCTGCACCGGCTTGCCTTCCGCCACCTCGCGCACGCAGACCTCTTCGCACAGCGTCTCGGTCGGGCAGACGCGGGCGCACATGCCACCTAGTATGTTCTGGTCGAAAATCGTCTTGGCCGAACCGATCGGGTTGCCGGTCGAGATCTGGCGGATGAACAGCGGAATGTCGATCGAGGTCGGGCACGCATTCATGCACGGCGCATCGTAGCAGAAATAGCAGCGGTCGGATTCGACCAGCGCTTCGTGGTGATCGAGCGGCGGATGCAGATCGGAAAAATTCTCGGCGTACTGGTCGGCGGCAAGCCGGCCGCCGGCAATGCCGTCCTTGAACTGGCCTTCTGGCATCGTCAGTTCCCCTGTTTTCGTTTTGGGGAAGGCTAGCACGTTTTATTTTTTTATCAATTGGTCAATTTTCGACCCAAGCCGCTGAAAAGACTAGCTGATAATATGATTTAGTTGCTCATGTTATGAGTGACGGTTGCGTCCTCAAAGAGGGGAGCGCGACAAGCTCCAAGTCGCGGCAAGCTGTTCCAGTCCAGCGCGAAATGATAGGGCGCTTGAGCACGATGCGCGGCTTTCATTCAACGGAGAAGACGATGACCGATGATAGGGAGACGGCTCACCGGTGGGAGCCCGTGGGAGATTTACCTCTGGCTGCCTGTCAGGTGTGGCGTCTAAAATCCGACAATAACTTTGAGCTGACCGTCGAAGGCGACTTCGGGACATCGGAACGAACTCTCAAGATCGATTTTCAAGGGGTAGTAGCCCTGGCTGCCCATGATGACATGCTGGGACTGACCAAAATCCGTGCGGACACCTCGATCCCATTGATTGGATCTGGCAGGCAAGCCTCCTACAGGTGGCCGATCCTGCGAGTGGAGAACTCGCATTGGTTGCGATCGACACTTGGCCCGACAGTAGACTGTACGCATTTTCTGCTGCTCAGTCTCGAATGCACGGTTGAGGTCATTGCTCGTGAAGCCACTCCTTCTTGGATCTGATCACCCGAGGAGCGAAACGCCTTGAAACCGCATACGCTCCGGCACAGGCCAAGATTGGTGGCTGTTCGCTACGAAGGTGCCAGCTGTAGGCTGGCATCTGAGGGGCCGCCATGAATCGACCTGATCTCGTCGGCAACCAGTTGCTGCAGCCGCCACAGATTGCGGTCGCGGATGCCGAATTCCTCGAGGTGGCTGACGGTGTTGTAGAGATATTCCGCACCCGAGCCGACATGGCCGCAGGCCCGCGCCAACACCCGCGCCACCCGATCTAGCGGCTGCCCAAGCGAGGTTCCCCTGCCCGTCACCCCGACCCAGAAGCCGAGCGCCCGTATCCGGCCCTGCTCCGTGCGCACGGGAACCCACCGGACCGAGCTGACACTCTCATGGTCGTCGATCTCGCGCCGCAACAATCTTTCGATCTGCTGCGGCTTGTCGCCGTCGGGCAGGCGGTAGATGACGCCGTCGCATCGGCCGCCGCGTTCGAGCGCCATCATCAGCCCCGGCTGCGCGACGCTGCCGCGCCAGCGCACCATGTCGAGGCAGAAGGAGCGATGCCAGCCAAACGCAGTGGCGCGCTGGCGTTCGACGGACTCGAAAGCCGGCTTCCAGATCAGCGAGCCATAGGCGAACACCCATAACGGCCCCGCATCGGCTTCGTCGGAGAGCCGTAAGGCAAGCGTGCGAAAATCCTCATCGTTCAGCTGCGTCCAACTGCAGTCGGGTCCGGGATCGACCTCTTCGCGATGACACAGTGACACAAGCTCAGGCGTGAGCGACATAAGGCGCATGAAACGACTACCCCTCGTTTGCCCAAGGAAAGTCGAAAACCGCCGCACGTGCAAGGCGTCGGTGGGGCGAAGTGCGGAACGATGTGTCAACGCAGCCGTTGAATTTTCTCCGGTTCGCTGTCGGATTCGCGTCGCTGAAAACGTCCTTTGATGGATCGGACGACGATCTATGCTTAGGTGAGGAGACCGAGAATGCCGAGATCCCCAATGCCCTTCTTCTGGTACGAGTTGATGACCAGCGACCTCGATGCGGCGCAAGCGTTCTACACAACCGTGGTCGGCTGGCGGGCTGAGCCCTTCGACAAGGCGCCCGGCATGCCGCGCTATATCGTGGTGAACTCCGCCGAGCGTGGCGTCGGCGGGCTGATGACCCTGCCCGAGGAAGCAGCCAGGACGGGTCTGAAGCCGGCCTGGTTCGGCTATATCCACACCAGCGATACCGATGCCTCGACCGAGGCACTGAAAGCCGCCGGCGGGGCTGTTCACCGCGAACCCGACGACATTCCCGGCGTCGGCCGCTTCTCCGTCGTCGCCGACCCGCAAGGCGCCGCCTTCATGTTCCTGCAGCCCAATGGCCCCGACCAGCCCGTCCTTCCGGCAACGACGCCGGGCCATGTCGGCTGGCACGAGCTTTATGCGTCCGACCGCCAGAAGGCCTTCGATTTCTACTCAAGCCAGTTCGGCTGGACCGATGCCGGTAGCATGGACGTCGGCGAGATGGGCATCTATCAGACCTTCTCGGCCGGCCCTGAATCCGGCGGCGGCATTATGAACAAGCCGCAACAGCTGCCGGTGCCGGTCTGGCTGTTCTACTTCAATGTCGACGCCATCGACGCAGCCGCCAAACGCGTCACCGACAATGGCGGCAAAATTGTCATGGGTCCGATGCCGGTTCAGACCGGCCAATGGATTGCCCAGTTCACCGATCCGCAAGGCGCTTATTTCGCGCTGATCGCGCCCGGCCGCTGATCCCCTCCGGTACTCGCCTGCACGGAACTGCTCTCATCGCGCCGCCGGTGCGATGAGAGGCGTCCGGGCGCGGTCACTCCGGCGCCAGCACCGCGACCTTGAGGTTCTCTTTCCTGGCGCCGCTGAGCTGGATCGTGGCTGCGCCAGGCATCAGCTTGAAGCGCACGCTCTTGCGGATGCCGGGGCAGGTCTTCACGCCGCTGAAACCGGCTGATTTCACGGCCTGGCCATCCTGAATGACGTCGACCCAGGCCTCATCGGACAGGCTGATCTGGAGCTCTCCTTCCGTTGGCACGGCCACGTTTGCCGTCGCGCCGAACGTGCCGGCTGCCGGCGCGCGTTGCGGTGAGACCGTGAAGCTGACCGCATCGACCGGCTCCAGCGCCATATCCGCGGCTTCGCCGAAAGCAAGGGAGGCACCGGACTGCGCGGCGGGCGCTGCCGGAAACAGTTCCTGCTCGCGTGTCACCGGCCATTTGAAGGCATCGCAGCCAGCATCAGCGGCCATGGCGAAACTGGTGCTTGCGAGGATTGCGAACAGGCTGATGGCGACTTTTTTCATGGCGAAGGAACCCGTCTGGTTTGGAGTGTCTACACGCAGATATACAACCTCAACGAGATGTATGCAACCATAACGAGAGCAAATTTCGAAGTCAGACTGGAAATAATTGCAATCACCGATTGTTGATGACAGGCCATGGGAAGTGAATGGTCCAGCGCCGGGTGATGATTTATGGCCGGGCCACATGGTTGGAAAAATGGAGTTTAGATGAAGCTTTTTGACGGTCTCGCCAGATTTCAGCCGCAGGCACTCGGCGTCCTGCGCATCATGACGGCCCTGCAGTTCCTCGAGCATGGCTCGCAGAAACTGTTCAATTTTCCGGTCAGCGCCGAGCCTCACGCTCTTAGCGGCCTGACGGCGACGGCAGGCATCCTGGAATTCGCCGGTGGCATCTTGCTGGCGCTCGGTCTGTTGACCCGCCCGGTCGCGTTCCTGCTGGCCGGCGAGATGGCCATCGCCTATTTCATGGCGCACTACCCGCGCGACTTCTTCCCGGTCAACAACAGCGGCGACGCGGCAATCTCCTTCTGCTTCATCTTCCTCTATCTGGTGTTTGCCGGCGCCGGCGCCTTCGCGCTCGACAACCGCCGCAGCACCTGACGCGCCTGATGCATGTCGCCCAAAAGTGCGCAGCGGTTTTGGGATAACGACTTGCACAAAACAAGAATCTGAAGCGCCTCGGCGAAGCCGAAGCGCTTCAGGCGCGCATTCGCTCGAAGTTCGCGTCAAAGAGCGGCGCTGCCTGAACGCGCGCCGTGTGACGCTTGCCCAAAAGTTCGATTTCGAAGCCGTCGCTCTTGTCTGCGATCTCCTTCGGCACATAGCCGATGGCGACGGATTTCTTCGAGTGATGCGCATAGCCGCCCGACGTCACCCAGCCGCGCACCGCGCCATCGTACCAGATCGGCTCGTCGCCGATGACATCGGCATCGTCGGCATCGAGGATAAATGTGCGCAGCCTGAGCTTGCCGCCCTGCTTGCGCTCGGCAAGAGCGCCGGTTTTACCGATGAAATCGGCATCCTTGCCATAGGCGACGAAACGGTCGAGCCCGGCCTCCAGCGGCCCGTAGATCGGCCGGTATTCGCGCGCCCATGAGCCGTAGTTTTTCTCCAGCCGCAGCGCATTGAGCGCGCGCGTGCCGAACAGGCCGATGCCGAATTCCGCGCCCGCCACCATCAACGCCTGGAAGGCAGCGCGCTGATATTCCGGCGCCACCCAGATCTCGTAGCCGAGATCGCCGGTATAGCTGACGCGGCCGACCAGGCACGGCGCCGTGCCGATGTCCATTTTCGCGACCGCCATGAACGGAAAGGCGGCATTGGAGACATCCGCGCGGCTCACTTTGGCCAAGACATCCCGCGCCTTCGGGCCGGCGATTGCGAGGCCGGTCAGCTTCTGCCCCAGCGCCTCTAAACGAACCGATCTATCCGCAGGTAAATGCGCCTCGAACCAGCGCATATGATACTGCTCGGCAATGCCGGAGCCGGCGATGAACCACTCATCGCCGTTGGAATTGGGGGCACCGAGATTGGCCAGGGTGAAATCGCCGATCAGTTTTCCGTCGTCCTTCAGCATCGGCGCCAGCGTCATGCGTCCGGGCTTCGGCAGCTTGCAGGCGAAAATGCGATCGAGCCAGTTCGCGGCCCCCTCGCCGGTCACCTTGTATTTGGCGAAGTTCGAAATCTCCGCCAGGCCGACGCTCTCACGAACCGTCGCAACCTCATTGGCGACCTGGGAAAAATCGCTGGACCGACGCCACGAGAACTCGTCCTTGACGCCCTCCGGCGCATACCACAGCGGCACTTCCAGCCCATAGGACACACCCCATTGCGCGCGCCTGGCCGACAGCAAATCGTAGATCGGCGTCGTCTTCAGCTGCCGCCCGGCGGGCAGTTCCTCATTGGGGAAGCGGATCGAGAAGCGGCGCGAATAATTCTCGCGCACCTTTGCATTGGTGTAGGCTATCGTCGCCCAGTCGCCGTAGCGCGCCACATCCATGGCCCAGATGTCGGCGCCGGGATCGCCCTCGATCATCCAGTTGGACAGCGCCAACCCAACGCCCCCACCCTGGCTGAAGCCCGCCATGACGCCGCAGGCGACCCAGAAACCCGGTAGCCCGCGCACCGGCCCAACCAGCGGATTGCCGTCCGGTGCAAAGGTGAAGGGCCCGTTGATGATCTGCTTGATGCCGGTCCTCTCGAAGGCCGGGAAATGCCGGAAGCCGACCTCGAGCGACGGCGCGATGCGGTCGATGTCCGGCTCCAGCAGTTCATGGCCGAAATCCCAAGGCGTCTGGAACTCGGACCACACCTTGTTGGCCTTCTCATAGGTACCCATCAGCATGCCGCCGCGCTCCTGGCGCAGATAGAGCTCACCGTCGAAATCGACGGCGTGGATGATCTCGGTGCCGGTCTTGGCGTTCCACGCCGCGACTTCCGGCATATCCTCGGTGATCAGGTACATGTGCTCCATGGCCAGCACCGGCAGTTCCAGCCCGACCATGCGGCCGACCTCGCGCGCCCACAGGCCGCCGGCATTGACGACATGCTCGGCCACGACCTCGCCCTTGTTGGTGATGACCCGCCACATCCCGTCGGGCCGGCGCACAATGTCTTCCACCTTGGTGAAGCGCTCGACCTCGGCGCCAAGCTTGCGCGCGGCCTTGGCGTAGGCATGCGTCACACCGGAGGGATCGAGATGGCCGTCTTCCTTGTTGCGAACGGCGCCGACGAACTGCTTGGGATCAATCAGCGGCATCAGTTCAGCCGCTTCGTTGGCCGATATTTCCTCGAGATCGATGCCGAGGTAACGCCCTTTGGCAACGACGCCACGCAGCCAGTCGAGCCGCGCCTCGGTCGCCGCCAGCAGCACGCCGCCGGTCAGATGCACGCCGGTCGCCTGCCCCGACAGCTCCTCGATCTCCTTGTAGAGCGAGATCGTGTATTTCTGCAGCTTGGCGACGTTGGGGTCGCCATTGATCGTGTGCATGCCGCCGGCCGCATGCCAGGTCGAGCCCGAGGTCAGCTCGTCGCGCTCCAGCAGCACGACATCGGTCCAGCCATGGCGGGCCAGATGGAACAGCACCGAACACCCGACGACGCCACCGCCAATGACCACGACCTTTGCATGCGATTTCATGAGTTTTGCTCTGTTATCAATGAGTTGAGGAGATAAGGTGAATCAGAAAGGCAGCGCCGCGCGCCGATGTTGAAAAAGTCATGGCTCGCCCTGCCCGATCGCTTCCTTGCGCCTGGCCATGTATGCCTCCAGCGCCTCGCGCACGGCGATGTCCATCACCGGCTCGACATAGTCTTCCAGCGCCTTCTTCCACAGCCGGGTCGCGCGCGCCGTGGTGTCGAGGCCGCCGGCTTCCTGCCAGGCCTCGTAATTCTGCCAGTTGGACAGCATCGGCTGGTAGAAGGCGGTGGCATAGCGTTCCAGCGTGTGCGGTTCGCCGAAGAAATGGCCGCCGGTCGGCACCGCGCCCAGCGCCTCGACAGCAAGCTCCGCCTCGTCGACGACGATCGGGCGCAGGAATTCCATCATGTGCTGGATCATCTCGACATCGATGATGAGCTTTTCGAACGATGCCGTCAGCCCGCCCTCCTGCCAGCCGGCGGCGTGGTAGACGAGGTTGCCGTGGCCGAGCACAGCGCCCCACAGCGCCATCAGCGTCTCGTAGGCGCCTTGCGCGTCCGCCGCATTCGATGCCGACCCCGGCGTCGTGCGGTAGGGCAGACAATAGCGCCGCGCCAATTGCCCCGAGGCGATATTGGCCTTGGTGTTCTCCGGCGTGCCGAAGGCCGGCGCGCCCGACTTCATGTCGACGTTGGAGGTGAAGGCGCCGTACATCACCGGCGCGCCGGGGCGCACCAGTTGCGTAAGCACCACGCCGAACAGCGCCTCGGCATTCTGCTGCGCCAGGGCGCCGGCGAGCGTCACCGGGCTCATCGCGCCCATCAGCGTGAACGGCGTCACCGCGACCGACTGGCCGAACTCGGCCATGGTCATCAGCCCTTCGGCCATCATCTCGTCGAAACGGCGCGGCGAGTTGACCGAGATGATGGTGGCAATGCCGGGATCATCGCGCATTTCGTCCAGCGTCAGCCCGCGCGCGATTGCCATCATCTCGATACCGTCCAGCGCCCGGCCTCGTCCGATCGCCGAGACATGGAAGGATTTGTCGGTCAGCGTCAGATTGGTGAAATAGGTATCCATGTGCCTGGTGTTGGCCGGCAGTTCCACCGGCGCGCAGACCTGGTTGCCGAGCATGTGGATGCAGTTGAAATGCTGCGCCAGCCGGGTGAGATCGGCATAGTCGCGCAAGTTTCCGGCGCGCCGGCCGCGCTCCATGTCGTGCACATTGGGCGGCCCGGCGACGAGGGTGAAATTGATCGTGTTGCCGCCGAGATAAATGGTGTTGGCGGGGTTGCGCGGCGTCAGCCGGTAGCTGGACTGCGTGGTCTTCAGCGCCTCGGCGACAAGGCCCCGGTCGATGCGGACGTTCGCCGTTGCATGGTCGACCTTTGCGCCCGCCTTCTCGAACAGCGCCAGCGCCCGCTGAGACATCACCTCGATGCCGAAATTTTCCAGAATATGCATCGACGCCTGGTGGATCGTTTCGACCTGGTCGACTGAGAGCATCGCCATCGGCGGATAGGGATTGGTCACCCGCCGCAGTGGAAGTTGCGGGATGGCGGCAGGCCCCCGGTTGCTGGTTCGCTCCGCGCCGCGCTTGCGTCTTGGTTCATTCATGCCTGGCATCAGAGCGCCGGCATCCGGACATCGCTGTCAGAAATCCGCCCTTGGCGGACGTGATTTTAGCCAAGGCGGCATTTTTGAATTCTGACGGAGATAAAGGCGACGCGAAAGGTCGGAATAATGATACAGGCCCACTGAGCGCAGCCAGGCCGGCAAGCCGTTAAGAAACGCCGAAAGATTCCCTTTATGATTTCGGCCTATTCGTTTTCCAATGCGTAGTTCGAGTTTGAGTAAAATTGTAGCGGTTGGCGTGCTGCTGGCTTTGCCGGCCTGCGCGACGCCGCCCAACCATATCAACAATGTCTGCGCCGTCTTCGACCAGAACGACGGCTGGTTCGACAACTGGCAGTCGGCCGCCGAGCGCGCCTCGCAGAAATACGGCGTCCCCGTCCCCGTGCTGATGGCGACGGTGCGCAAGGAATCCGGCTTCAAGAGCAATGCCAGGCCGCCGCGTACCAAACTGCTCGGCTTCATTCCGTGGAAACATGTCTCGTCGGCCACCGGTTTCTCGCAGGCGCTCCTGGTCGCAATATCAGAGCGAGACCGGCAGCTGGGCGGCGCGGCGGACCAAATTTGCCGATGCCGTCGATTTCGTCGGCTGGTATCATTCCAAGACATCAGACACGTTCGGCGTCGCCCGCAACGACACCTACAATCTCTACCTCGCCTATTATCTCGGCTGGACCGCCTACGGCCGTGGCAACCGTGGCGACGCCGGCGTGCAGGGCTACGCCAGGGCGACCGAAAAGATGGCCCGCGACTATGCCGAACAGCTGCGGCAATGCGGCAGCTGACGTTGCCAAGCGGTCTTGCAGCCACGCAGTTTGCGCTCGAAGCGGAACTCAGCCATTCATTCGCTTGGGATCAGGTGGAGGATCGACCTCCCTCCCCTTACCGCTGCCGTCGACAGCTTTCGGTCAAACGTCGCCAATTGGCCGTCACGCGCCTTGGCGAGTCCCAACAGATAGCTATCCGTTACCTGTGCCGGGGTGAGGATCCTGGCTGCATCGATGTCGTTGGAACCGACAAGGCTGATCTCGTCAGGCCAGAACTGATGTCCTGAAAGGGCATGCAGCTTGCCGACAATCTGCGCCACCACGGCGGGCGAACCCGGAGAATTGGGGTATTTCGGGTTGCTTACAATCCTGATGACGCCATTCTCGGTAGTGGGACATGTTGCCCATGATAAATGCCCGGTGGATTGAAACCACCGATGGGCATCTTCATGCGCGACGTGAGCCGGATCGATCAACGCAATGAAGACATTGACGTCGAGCAGGAAGGTCACGGCAATTCGTCGCGAAGCGCATTGACCATTTCGAGATCGACCATCGGGCCGTCGGGCCGCGATGCAAGCAAGGGGATGCCGTTGCGTTCACCGCCGGTCGGTGGCCGGCGCAGTGAGCGGCGAGCCAGATCGGAAATGACATCGCCAACGCTGCGATCCTGCTGTCGCGCCATGGCCTTGGCCGCAAGTAGGACATCGTCATCGATTGCAAGTGTGGTTCTCACAATATGTTCCCTATCGCGCATCAAACATCACGCATCACATAAAAGCAATGGACAGCAATATTCAAGCGAACGTAGCCTGTCGTTCCTTGAGCTATGGCGACGCTGCGGCAATGCGCCAACGAGCGGCATTGCCTCTATGGCTGGTCAGCTCGGCTTCTTGCCATGCGGGCGCTTCGGCGGTTCGCCGGCGAAACCGGGGCCGATCCCATCCGGTGCGTCTTCCGGCACGCCCTCATGCGCTGCGTGTTCCCTGTCGAACTTGATCACCGGCTCCATCGTCGCCAGCACATCGTCCGACAGCCAGCACAGGCTCATATGGCCATCGCCGAGATGCTTCACCGGCGGCACCTTGGTCTCGCACAGATTGTCCGGCACCAGCCTCTTGTAGCCGCAGCGCGTCTGGAACGGGCAGCCGCTCGGCGGGTTCATCGCCGACGGGATATCGCCTTCGAGCACGATGTGCCGTTTGACCACGCTGGTGTCGGCGATCGGGATAGCCGACAGCAGCGCCTCTGTGTAGGGGTGATAGGGTGGCGCGAAGATCTGGTCGGTCGTGCCCTGCTCGACGATGTAGCCGAGATACATGACGACGACCCGGTCGGCGATGTAGCGCACGACGGACAGATCGTGGCTGATGAACAGCATCGTCGTCTTGTTCTTGCGCTGGATGTCCATCAGCAGCTCGGTCACCGCCGCCTGCACCGAGACGTCGAGTGCCGACACCGGCTCGTCGGCCACCACCACCTTGGCATCGCCGGCAAAGGCACGCGCCACGCCGATGCGCTGCTTCTGGCCGCCTGAGAGCTGACGCGGCTTGCGCGTCTCGAAGGCCCGCGGCAGCTTCACCAGGTCGAGCAGCTCCAGCATGCGCTTGCGCCGCTCGGCGACATTGTTGCCGACTTTGAATTTTTCCAGCGTGCGGATGATCTGCGAACCGACGGAGTGGCTGGGATTGAGTGTATCGAACGGGTTCTGGAACACCATCTGGATCGACGACACCGTTTCGACGCTGCGCTTCTCGATGCCGGTCGACTGGATCTCCTTGTTGCCCAGCGTCACTGTGCCGGCACTTGCCGTCTCCAGCCCCAGCAGGACCTTGGCCAGTGTCGACTTTCCGCAGCCGGACTCGCCGACGATGGCGACGGTCTCGGATTCGCGCGCCATGAACGAGATCGTCTCATTGGCCTTGACCACGCGGCCTTCGCTGGAGCCGAACACTTCGCTGCCGCCGACCTTGTAGTATTTTCTCAAATCCTCGATCTTGAGCACCGGGGCGCCGGGCACGACCTTCTCATTGACCTTCTTGGCGCCGGGCGGCAGCGCTTCCCAGTCGATCTCGTTGAAGCGCACGCAGCGCGAGAAATGCCCTTCGTGACCGGCGACCTCGATCATCGGGATTTCGGCGGCATTGCAGACGCCCTCGACGAAATGGTGGCAGCGCGGCCCGAAATTGCAGCCCTTGGGCCGCTCATGCGGCAGCGGCAACTGGCCGGGGATAGAGATCAGCGGCCGCGAATTCTTGTCGGCCCCCGGCAGCGGGATCGAACGGAACAGCCCTTGCGTATAGGGATGGCGCATCCGGTCGAAGACGTCCTTGATCTTGCCGGTCTCGACCGCTTCGCCCGAATACATCACCGTGATGCGGTCGCAGGTCTCGAGGATGAGGCCGAGATTGTGCGACACGAAGATCATCGACGTGCCGAACTTCTCGCCCAGCCCCTTGACCAGTTCGACGATGCCGGCCTCCACCGTCACGTCGAGCGCCGTCGTCGGCTCGTCGAGCAGAAGCAGCGCCGGTTTCGACAGCAGCGCCATGGCAATGACGATGCGCTGCTGCTGGCCACCGGACAGCTGGTGCGGATAGGAACGCATCATCCGTTCGGGATCGGGCAATCTCACCGAGCGCACCATTTCGAGCGCCCTTTTGTAAGCCTCTTCCTTCGACACCTTGTCGTGGATCAGCGGCACTTCCATCAATTGCTGGCCGACCTTCATCGCCGGATTGAGGCTCGCCATCGGCTCCTGGTAGATCATGGCGATCTTGTTGCCGCGGATGGAGCGCAACTCCTCGTCGGACAGCTCGCCCATGTCCTTGCCCTGGAACTTGATCTTGCCGCCGACAATCTTTCCGATGTTGGAGAGGTCGCGCATGATGCCGAGCGACACGGTCGACTTGCCGCAGCCGGACTCGCCGACGATGCCCATGGCTTCGCCCGGCATCACCGTGCAGGAAAAGTCCATGACGGCGGGGATCTCGCCCTTGCGGGTGAAGAAGGAGATCGACAGGTTCTCGATCTCGATGATCGGCGCAGCGCTTGGCCCAAGGGTCGGCTTGCCGGGATTTCGAACTGCCTCATTCATGGGTCGCTCCAATCCTATTTTCATGCTCGCGGGCCGACCCGCAGATCAGTCTTTCATCGATTGTTCGCGCAGCGAGTCGGCAAGCAGGTTCAAGCCCAGCACGAACGACATCAGCGCGATGGTCGGCGGCAGCGCCGGGTGGATGAAGGAGCGCAGCAGGCGGCTGGCGTCCTTGATCGCGGTGCCCCAGTCCGGGCTCTCCGGCGCCAGGCCCAGCCCGAAATAGCCGAGCGTGCCGAGCAGGATCGTGGTGTAGCCGATGCGCAGGCAGGCATCGACGATCAGCGGCCCGCGCGCATTGGGCAGGATCTCCCACAGCATGATGTACCAGGGCGATTCACCGCGCGTCTGCGCCGCCGCCACATAGTCGCGCGTCTTGATGTCCATCACCAGGCCGCGCACGATGCGGAACACGCCGGGGCTGGAGGCGAACACCACCGCCACGAAGATGTTGAGCTGGTTGGGATCGATGTGGATGATCTTGAACGGATCGGCGTCGAACACCAGGCCGGCATAGACCCAGCCGCCGATGATCAGCGTCAGCCCGAGCAATATATAGAGGCGGTCCGGCCGGTTCTTGTAGCGCGTCCAGAACAGCACCGAAAAGAAGATGATCGGGAACAGGAAGAACAGCCCGGCCATGGCGTAGGGGATCGGCGTATCCATGATGCCCGGCGTCACCAGCAGGTAGAACAGCAGGATCACCGGGAAGGCCAGCACCAGATTGGCCAGGAAGGACAGCACAGTGTCGATCCGGCCGCCATAGTAGCCGGCGGGCAGACCGAGCGTAATGCCGACCATCAGCGCGAAACCGGTCGCAGCCGGTGCGATGATCAGCACGATCTGGCTGCCATAGACCATGCGCGAAAAGACATCGCGGGCGAGCTTGTCGCCGCCGAAATAGTAGATGAGTTTCGATACCGGCTCGAGCGCGCCCGGCAGCGCATCCTTCATAATCGGCACCTGGGCGAGCGGATCGAAGGGCGCGACGGTCGACGCGAAGATTGCCGTGAACAGCCAGAACAGGCAGATGCCGACACCGACTATGCCGACGCCGCTATCGAACAACTGGCCGTAGAGGCCGAGCCTTTTCTTGTAGGTGAAGCTCGCCCCCATCACCAGGGCAAGCCCTAACCAGACCGGCCAGAAACGCCCAATCACGCCGAGCACGACATTGGAGGCACCGATATATTCGACCTGCATCTGCCCCAGCCCCCTATTGAACTCTGATACGCGGATTGAGGAACGCGTAGCCGACATCCGAGATGAGCTGCGTGATCAGCACGATGAACACCGAGACCAGTGAACAGCCAAGCAGCAGATCGATGTCGTTGTTGCCGGCGGCCTCGACCAGCGTGTAGCCAAAGCCCTGGTAGCGGAACATCACCTCGACGATGACCACGCCGGTAAGCAGCCAGGGAAATTGCAGCATGATGACGGTGAAGGGCGCAATCAGCGCATTGCGCAGCGCGTGCTTGACGACGACGCTGCCGAAGGAAAGCCCTTTCAGCCGGGCGGTGCGGATATATTGCTGCGTCATCACCTCAACCATCGAGGCGCGTGTCATTCGGGCGATGTAGCCGATGCCGTAGATCGCCAGCGTCATCACCGGCAGGGTGAAATTGTAGAAGGTGATGCCCTGGCTTGCCGAGGCAGCCGAACCGTTGAGCCAGCCGAGCCAGGAGGCGAAGATGACGGTGAAGATGACGCCCGACACATATTCGGGCGTCGCCGTCGACGCGATCGAGGCGACGGACAGTGTTCGGTCCGTTCGCGAGCCCTCGCGCATGCCGGCCAGGATGCCGATCAGCAGCGAAATCGGCACCATCACCAACAGCACACAGAGCATCAGGATACCGGTGGCGGCGAGTGCGGGGAAGAGCTTTGACGCAACGGAGGTTTTGAACTTGGTCGAGCAGCCGAAATCACCTTCCAGGATGCCGGAGAATTTCGGCTCCAGCGGATCGTTGCAGAAGGAGAAACGCTGCGTCGGCTTGCCGGTCGCCGGATCGGTCACCGGTTGCTTCGGGACGACGCCCAGCCATTGCCCGTAGCGCACGAAGAAGTTCTGCCGGTAGCCATGGTTGACCAGCCAGCTTTCGAGCTGTTCGGCCGATGTGTGCATTTCGGTCTGGCTGATCGCCAGCTTCTTCAAATTCGGCTCGAGGTTGATCAGGAAGAAGACGATCATCGTCAGGCACAGCATCGTCAATGCCATGGTGCCGAGACGCCGGATTACGAAAGAAAGCATGGCGGTCCCCTGCCGGTCTGGTTGGGGTTGGAGCCAGTTCGAAAAACCAGCTTTGCCGTTGCCGGCAGAGTTGGCCATCAAATCGGCACTCGGATGCAATCAACCCAGTTTTATTGAACGGTCTTTCAGGAGAGTCCGCAACTTTTTGCTGCGGCGGCTTCCGGTTCTGGGCCATGCGAGGCGTGACGGGAAGGAGCGAAGCGCCCCTTCCCTGACGTTCCAATCACGCCTGGTCGAGCCAGACCTTGCCGTAGTCGCGCTCGAAGGTCGGATGCATCTTGTAATTCTGCACCGCCTTGACCGAGTGGCTGTAGAGCTTGCGCCAGTATGGCTGGATCATGATGCCGGAATCCTGCAGGATCTGCTCGATGTCCTTCATCATTTCCTTGCGCTTGGCCGCATCGGCGACGGCCAATGCTGCATTGAGCTTGGCATCCCATTCGGGGTTGGAATAGGCCGACTCGTTCCACGCCTCGCCGGTGCGGTAGCCGATCGCCAGAACCTGAACGCCGAGCGGGCGCATGTTCCAGTTGGTCATCGACAGCGGGTACTTGGTCCAGTCGTTCCAGAACGTCGAGCCCGGCAGCACCGTGCGCTTTACCTTGAGGCCGGCGTCGCGCATCTGCGCGGCGATGGCGTCGCCGGTATTCTTGTGCCAGTCTTCGTCGACCGTGATCAGCTCATGCTCGAAGTCGGCCTGGCCGGCTTCCGCCATCAGCGCCTTGGCCTTGGCCGGATCGCGAGCGACTTTGGGCAGCTCGTAATATTCCGGGTGGATTTGGCAGACATGGTGGTTTTCAGCCACCGTACCGGCATTTCCGTAGCCAAGCTGCAGAACGACATTGTTGTCGACCGCCAGTTGCAGCGCGTTGCGCACTTTCTGATCGCCGTAAGGCTTGTTGTTGATGTTGGTGCGGCACACGATGGTCGAGGCGGTGACGATTTCGGACTTGACCAGGTCCAGTCCGTCGAGGATCGACACATAGTCGGCCGAGGTCTCGAAATTGGTATGGACTTCGCCGGCCTCGAAGGCACTGACCATGGCTGCCGGATCGGTGCCGTAGTCGACGAATTCGATGCCGTCGAGGAACACCTCGCCGTCCCACCACTTGTTGTCCTCGCGGCGCTTGTAGACCACCTTCTGGCCGACATCGTAGGAGACGAGCTCGAACGGACCGGTACCGATCGGGCAGGCTTTGAAGTCGCCGCCCTTCTCGTCGAAGCTCTTGTGGACGATGAGACCGGGATAATCGCACATGTTCGGAATGAGCGCGATGTCGGCCTTGCCGAGCTTCAGCTTGACGGTGTGGTCGTCAACCTTGGTCACGGCGCTTTCGTCGAGCTTGTCCTCCTTGACCAGCGTGCCGAGACGGCCAGGCATGGAATTGCCCTCGGCCTTCTTGTCGGCCCAGCGCTTGAGATTGAAGATGACGTCATCGGCGGTGAAGTCATCGCCATTCGACCAGGTCACACCCTTGCGCACATGCAGCGTGTACTCGGTGGCGTCGTCGTTGACCTCCCAGCTCTCCAGAAGGTACGGGCGGAACGTGTATTCGCTGGTGTACTTGACCAGCGGCTCAAGCGCCTGGCGCTCGGCATTGGCGATTTCCGACCAATCGGCCTTGCGTGGATCCTTGGGATCCTTGACCCACTGCGCGACTTTCAGGATGCCGCCCTTCTTGCCCTGCACCTCTTCGGCCCTGGCTTGGGTCGGCACGGCTACGCCGAGCATGCCGTAGGCCATCGCAGTCGACGCGCCGAACACGCTCGCCATGGCGAGGAACTCGCGGCGATCGACTTTGCCTGCCTTGGCTTCTTCGGCCATGGCCAGGATATGATCGGGAACGCGATCGCAATTGCTCTTGTAATTTATCATACCTTAACTCCCATTGTTGGCTTTCCGCCTTTTAACATTCCGCATCCCTGCCGTGATGTCAAAGACGGCATGGCTACGGAACCTGTTAGGGAATGTGCAACTTTGAAAAGGGAGCGGTTCGCGTGATAACGACAGACTTGGCGCAAAAGTGCTAGCGCGCCCAGATTCCGCCGGAATCTGCTTAGGCGAGTAATTGATACATTTTGGGCGGGTTGAGACAGCGCCAGTTCCGGCGGCGGTAAGGGCCAGGAACTCAATATTCCTTTTCGTAGAATATGCCGCCCTTGGCCTCGCCGCCATCGTTGGCCTCGCCACGCAGCTTGACGCCGCGTCCGACATTGAGGTCGATCGTCGCCTTGCCCGATCCTGGCCTGTCGCCTTTCTGGATCGTCACATAGGTGCGGTCATTGAGATACTTGCCCGCCGACACGGCGGTGCCGCCCTGGTCATCGGTGGTCACGTCCAGGTCGTCGACGCCGATTGCACTGCGCAGGTTTTCGAGCAGCGAGGTCGAGCCGCCGACGCCGGCCAGTTGGCCGGCGGCCTCGGCCAGCTGCGCGATCTGCAGCGGCGACAGGTTCGACATAGAGCGGCCGAAAATCAGCTGCGCCAGCACCTCGTCCTCGGGCAGCGCCGGCACCGATGAGAAGTCGAATTTCGGATTGGTCGCTTCGCCCGAGACGACGATGGTGACGGTGGCGCTGGTCGTGGTCGATGTCGCGGTCAAATTGAGGTAGGGCACCAGCGAGCCCGAAAAGCCGACCGTGCCTTCGGTAAAGGTCAGCCGCTTGCCGAGAATCGACAGCCGCCCACGCTGCAAGGTGAAGGTGCCGACCGCCTGCGGCGAAGCCGCCGGGCCGGTCAGCCTCAGCGAACCGCCGAACTCGGCATCGACGCCCCTGCCCTGGATGAAGATCTGGTTCGGCGCATTGACCGTGACGTCGAGGACAAGCCCACTGCCGCCACCACCGCTGGCCGCCGCCGGTCGCAAGGCCTTGTCCTGCGCCCGCACGGAGGCGGGCGCGTTCTTGTGCTTGACACCGAGCGCCGCCAGCGAGCCCGGCAGCTTATCGGGAACGGTGATGACGGTCTTGGCCAGATTGACGGTGCCCGAAATCACCGGGGCCGAGGTGAGCGGCCCCTTGATGGTCAGGTCGCCGCCGAGATTGGCTGTCACCACCCTGCCGTCGGTATAGCGGCCGTCGAC
Source organism: Mesorhizobium sp. M0772 (assembly GCF_040320135.1). Taxonomy (NCBI): domain Bacteria; kingdom Pseudomonadati; phylum Pseudomonadota; class Alphaproteobacteria; order Hyphomicrobiales; family Phyllobacteriaceae; genus Mesorhizobium; species Mesorhizobium sp. M0772. The sequence goes on from NZ_JAMYPB010000026.1 coordinate 70,067, forward strand.
CAGCTTGATAGACAAATCGGCTGGGAAACCTTGCGCCGGATTGATGCCGAGTGTGCCGGAGGCCGACAGGCTGCCGCGTGTCGACAGCGTGCCGGTCAGCCGGTTGATCCGGGCAACGCCGTTGCCGATCGAAATGTCGGCGGCAATGTCGTTGACGGCAAGGCCGGAGCGCGCGTCGACCAGGCGGGCGCCCGACGTGCTGACCGTGCCGCCGATCACCGGCGACGCCGCCGGGCCGCGCACCTGGATATTGACGTTGGCGGTGCCGCTGAGCGACAGGCCTTGCGCCGCAAGCTTGGCGGCCAGGAAGGAAAATGGCACCTTGCCGTTGAAGTCGAGCACCAGCGCTGGTGTGCCGGCCGTCGTCACCGTACCGCCGCCCTTGAGGCCAAGCCCGGCGCCGTCGCTGATGTCGGCGTTGAAGGTGAGCTTCTTGCCGGCGAATGTTCCCGACGAAGAGATATTCATGCCGCCAAGACCGGCGCTGCGCGTCTGCGAGGTCTGCACCCCGCCGGCATCGATGTCGAAGGCGACGGCCGGATTGGCCAGCGCGCCCGTCACCTTCACGGTGCCTGAGATTGAACCGGCGGCCTGAAGGCCCGGCGAAAAACTGTTGGCCAGCGAAGCCGGCACCTTCGACAGCGCGGCGCTGATGTCGAGTGCCTGCCCGACCTTGCCGGTCACCGTCGCCGTGCCGCCACCGAGATTGAGCACCAGCTTGTCCAGCGTCGTCGTGCCGTTGGCGATGCTGACGGTCGAGGCCTGGGCGATGGCCGCCTTGATGCCCTGCACCGTGGCCTGGCCGGAAGCGAGTTCGATAGTGGTGGTGCCGCCAGCCACCTTTACCCTGCCCGCAGCCTTCGCCGGAATGCCCTTGACGGTGGCGCCGCCGGAAAACCCGGTCCAGTCGCCGTCGCGCTTCAAATCGACATCGATGCCGCTGATGGCGGTGCCGCCGGAAATGACGCTGTCGGCGCGAATTTTGCCCGAGATGACCGGCGCGGCGAGATAGTTGGCGACCAGCGCATCGATCGACACCGTCTTCGCCTGCAGGTCGCCGCGCGTGATCGAAGCGGTCGCAGCCTTGACGGCGACGTTCGGGCCATCCGCGGTCTTGGAGAATGCAATAGTGCCGCGCACGTCGCCTTCGGCCTTTTCCAGTGCCAGCGCTGCCAGGGGCCCGATATCCGGCAGGTCGAGCGCGATGGTGCCGACCGGCACGAAAGCCTCGTCGAGCGCGAGGTCGCCGGAAATCCTGTTCTTGCCGAGTGACAACAGCAGGCCGTTGATGGCGCTCTTGCCGTCGGCCGTGGCCAGCACCGCATTGCCTTGAAGCGCCTGCCCCGCGACATTGCCGGTCAGTTGCACATTGGCTGCCGGGTTCGCGGCATCGGCCTTGCCGGTCGCAATCAGCTTAAGTCCGGTGATTTCGCGTTCCGCCACCAGCAGGCGGTCGCTGTTGACCGTCAGCGACAGGTCCGGCGCCAGGCTGGGCCCCTGCGCGTTGAGTGCAAAGCTGATCGCGCCTTTGGCATCTTTCGACAACAGCGAGATGTCGGCCAGTGCACCCTTGATATCTGCGCTAAGCTTGTTGTCGGCGAGGCTGGCCTGACCGTCCGCGGTCAGTGCGCCCGACGCCAGCGTGACCGGATTGGCGCTGACATTGCCATTGGCATCCCGCTTCAGCGTGGCGCTGAGCTGCGTGCGCTCTGCCAGCACGCTGCGCGCCGCAGCCGGCAATGCCGCCGACAGCACGTCGGCGTTGAGGTTGAGGTCGATTGCTCCATCGGCAAAGCCGACACGGCCATTGAAGGCACTGCCCAGCGCATCGCCCTGCACCGAGCCGCTGTCGATGGTAATCGCATCGGCCGCCAGGCTGCCAGCGACTTTGGCGGTGATTTTGCCGGCGATCAGCGGTGCGATGGTCGGATTGTCCAGACCGATCTTCTCCGCCGTCACCGTGCCCGAGATCGGACCGGTGCGGCTTCTCACATCGAACGCATCGGAATGCAGCGCCAGCTCGATGCCATCGATCTTGGTGAAATTCGTCGCCACCGACGGCAACACCGCCGAGATATCGAGCTTGGCTTGCGCAGCCTGCCCCGCCGCCTTCACCGACAGCGCCTGCAGTTCGAGCTTGATCGGGCCTTCCACGCTGCCGAGCGCCACCGGCAGGCTTGGCCCCGAAGAGGTCAGGTCGAGCGCGAAGTCGCTGGCGCCGTTCGGGTTGATGGTGCCGGCCGCCTTGCCGGAGATTTTCTCACCCGAAAGCGTCGCCTGGTCGAGCACGACGCCGCCGGCCGCGGAATAGCTGCCGGCCGCATCGACATCGAGCGGCCCGAGCCCGGCCTGACGGGTCTGGCTCGTCTCGGCGCCGGCCAGCTTTGCATTAAAGCGAATGTCGGGATTTGCTGATGGCCCGGTGATTTGCGCCGTGCCGTCGAGCGTGCCCGCGGCATCGAGGCGGGGCGAAAAGCCATTGGCAAGCGCAGCCGGCAGCGCCGAGAAGGTCGCCGCCAGATCGAGCGTCTGGCCCGCCGTGCCCGACAGCGTCACCGAGCCGCCGCCGAGATCGACTACCAGCCTTTGAATGTTGGTTATGCCATCGGCAATGGTCAGGCTCGACGGCTCGGCGATCGCCACCTTGATGCCGCGCACCGTCGCCTCGCCGGACGCGATCTCGACGCTGGTCACGCCGCCAGCAATCTTCGCCCGCCCGGCAGCTGTCGCCGGAATGCCTGATATGGTTGCTCCGCCGGTGAAATTCGTCCAGTCGCCGTCACGCTTGAGGTCGACGCCGATGCCACTGACGACGGTCGTTCCCGAGGTCACGCTCTCGGCCTTGATCGTGCCGGAGATCGCAGGGCTGTTGAGATAGTTGGCGATCAGTGCGCTGACGGTGACTGCCTTGGCTGCCACATCACCGCGCGCGATCGACACGCTGGCTGCATTGATGGTGACAGTGGGAGCCTCGCCGTCTTTGGCGAACACCACGGTGCCGCCGATATCGCCGGCCGCCGTCTGCCCGGCCAGCGACGCCAGCGGCGCGATATCGGGCGCGGAGATCGTCAGCGTCCCCAGCGGCAGGAATTTCTCATCGAGCGTGAGGTCGCCCGACACCTTGTTGTCGCCCAGCGCTACGCTGAGCCCCTTGATGGAGCGCTTGCCATCGCTCGTCACCAGCGCCGCCTTGATGGCGAGCGGCTGTTCGTCGACCGCGCCGGTCAGCGAGATATCTGCGGCCGGGCTCACAATGTCGGCCTTGCCCGATGCGGTCAGCTTGATGTCCTTGACCGTGCGGCCGGAGGCCGTCAGGCTGGCACTGTCGGCCGAAACCGAGAAATCCGGTGCGTTGCGCGCGCCGCTTGCCGTCAGCGCGAAATCGACCCCGCCGGCGACCGGCACGCCGACCAGCGAAGACAGCACCGAGACGTCGCCGAGCTTGCCCTTGATGTCGGCCTGGATATCGCTGCCTTGCGCGCTGGCGGTGCCGCTGGCGCTCAGCGAACCGGAAGTGAGTTCGATCGAGTTGGCGGCGAAAGAGCCCTGCGGATCGCGCGTCGCGGTCGCCGAGAATTTGACCCGTTCGCCAAGCAGCGAACTGATCTGCGGCGGCAGCGCCGTCGACACAGCATCGGCATTCATCTTCAGCGTCATGGCGAGATCGGCCAGCGTCACCTTGGCCGTCAGCCCGGCATTGAGAGCATCGCTGCGCAGCGTGCCTTCGTCGAGGGAAATCTCGTCCTTGCTGATCGAGCCGGCAAGAGAGGCCGTCAGCTTGCCGGTGATCAGCGGCGCCAGCGTCGCCACGTCGGTCTTCAGCCCGGCGGCCGCCAGACTTACACTGACCGGGCCGCTGCGGCTCTCGATGTCGAAACCGTCGGAATGGATCTTCGCATCCAGATTGTTCACCTGAGAGCCGCCCGCCACCACCGACACCAGTGAAGCGCTGGCGTCAATCATCGGCGCCTTGCCGTCACCGAAGGCGCGCGCGGTCACATTGTTGATGGCCACCATGATCGGCTGCGCCTGGGTACCGACATTGACCGTGACCGGCTTGGCTTTGGCCACGAGTTCGACCGAAAGGTCGCTGGCGCCCTTGGGGTCGACCATGCCGGCAGCGGTACCATGAACTGCGTCGCTCTCGATCGCAGCGCGCTCGATGTCGACGCCGCCGGTCGCGGTCGCGGTGCCGGCTAGGTCGAAGCTGGTCTTGCCGGCAAACAGCGACTTGAACCGTTCCGGCAGGAAGCCTTCGAACGAACCGTCGCCCTTGGCCTCGATCCGGTTGCCCTTGTCGGTGAGCTGGTGCCGGCCGGTGAGCTGGGTAACGATCTGACCGTCGACCATGAAGGTGCCGATGCCGCTCCAGTTGGCCAGCGGCCCGGTGCCCGAGACGACGATGTTGACCGGCGGCGCGCCGGGTAGCTTGAGCAGGTTGGCGATGATGCCGCCGGCCGGCTCGGAAGCCTTGAGATCGAGGTCGAGCTTGTTTTCATCCGGCGCGAAGTGGATGTTGGCGTCGACATTGCCTTGCTTGCCGTCATGGCGGGTAACGTTGAGCACCGTCTGGATCGCCAGCGGCGACGCATCGACCTTGGCCGATCCCTTGGCCGCAAGTTCGGCAATGCCGCTGCCGGCAAGTTGCTGGCCGAGCGCGATCTCCGGCAAATCGATCGCTCTGATATCAAGCGAAACCGGCAGGCCGGTCGACCCGCTCTTGCTCGGCTCGGTGCTCGCCATAGGCAGCCGTGCCAGTTCTATCCGTTCGGCCGCTATGCGGTCGGCGCTGAAATTCTTCGACAACAGCGCCAGCGGCGACCAGTCGACGGCCACCTTGCGGGCCACCAGCCAGGCGCCCTCGCGGTCTTCCAGCACGACATGGTCGACCGTCAGCGCGCCGGACCAGATACCGTTAATGCCGCTGACCGTGACTTTGCTGTCCCCTGACGAGGCCATGTCAGAGATGATGCCGGCGAGATTTTCGCGGCCGCGCTCGGTCTTGGTCAGCACGACCAACGCGCCGATGCCCGCCGCCGCCACTATCAGCAGCGTGTAGAAAAACAGGCGAAGGATGCGTTTCAAAATCTTCATCGTCAGAACGCCTGTCCGATCCCGGCATAGATGCCGAAACGCGGGTCGCCACGGTCGCGGTTGAGCGGCACGGCGGCGTCGATGCGCAGCGGCCCGAACGGCGTGATGTAGCGCAGGCCAACGCCCGCGCCGACCTTCACGTCTGAAAAGTCCGGCGTCGCTGTGGTCGAGACAGTGCCGGCGTCGACGAACGGCACGATGCCGATCGTGTCGGTCAGAGCAATGCGCATTTCGACCGATGTTTCGAAGAAGGAAAGCCCGCCGATCGGCTGATTGTCGATGTCCTTCGGTCCGATGCCCTGATAGGCATAGCCCCGCACCGAGCCGCCACCGCCGGAATAGAAGCGCCTGTCGGCTGGAACGTTCTGAAGGCCGGTGCCGACGATCGAACCCAGCGCGACGCGTTCGGCAAGCACGAATTTCGAGGCCGTGTCGAGCGACTGATAGGCCGACCCCTCGCCCCTGAGCTTGAGGAAGGCGGCGCCGCTCAGAATGTCGTAACTCGGTTCGGCATAGGCCAGAACCCTGAAGCCGCTGGTCGGGTTGAGCCGGTTGTCCCTGTTGTCGTAGACATATTGCAGCGGAATGCTGGCGATCAGGTATTTGTGCTTGCCGAAGGCGTCGGTGATCCTGGAGTAGTCGAGCGCGATTTCAGCCGAAACCGTCTGCTTCTTGTCGATCTCATAGGACAGGCCGGTGCTGCCCTTGACCGAAAAATGGTCGTAGGCGTCGGGATGTTCGAGTACGGTCTTGACGCTGGCGATGAATTTCGAGGCCGGCCCGACCACCCCCGGCTTCTCGAACATGAGGCCGGCATTGTAGTTGAGCTCGCTGAGATCGTTGCTGCCGATGCCGCTGATCTTGCCCTCGATGCGCAGCTTTTCGGCCCGGCCGAACAGATTTCGGTGGCCCCAATAGCCTTCCAGGCCTAGCCCTTCGGTGTTGGAGAAAGTGCCGCCGACGCCGAAATAGCGTGGTTTGCGCTCGCTGACCTGAACGCCGATCGGAATGTTGCCGTCGGGGTCAAGACTGTCGGCTTCCTTCAGCGTCACGCTGTTGAACACTTCGAGCCTCAGCAGCCGGTCGCGGGCATCGTCGATCTCGTCAGGCGAATATTGCCGGCCGCGTTTCAGCCCGGTCATATATTCGGTGAACTCGCGATCGACCTTCTCGGTGCCATCGACGGTGGTGTCGCCGTAACCGGCAACCGGCCCGGCGGCCACCGTCAGCGTCACGTCGAGCGTCGAGGTGGTGTGCTCGGCCACGACCTGCCTGTCGGTGATCCGGGCCAGCGGCCGGCCCTCCTGCTTCAGCGCCCGCACGATCAGCGCCTCGGCCTTGAGCACGGCGCCCGAGCCGGCATCGCCGCCGGCTATCAGCCCGAAATCGGCGCTCGCCAGCCCGGCGGCATCGCCCTCCAGCCTGATATTGCCAAGTGTGAATTTGGGCCCGCTCGAAATGCTGATCACCACCGGCACCGGCTGCGGAGCTGTAAATTCGGCATCGGGCGGCAAATCGTCGAGCACCTTGCCCTGGATGGTGATGGTGACGACGCCTTCATAACGGGCGTCGGCATAAAGCGCGGCGACCAGCTGTTCGCGGTCGCTACGCGCCTTTGCCAAAAGGCCGAGCGAGCCGGAAACCGGGCGGTCCTCGTCGGATTTCAGCGACGAGGCGTTTTCGAGCTTCTTGACCAAGTCCTTGTCGGCATCGGGCGCTTCGATGGTCACCGCATAGCGCAGCGGGTCGACGATATCGGCGTCTTCGTCATTCGAAGAGCCCCACAATTTGATGCCGAAGAGCTCGAAGGCGGCCGCCGACCCCGATTCGGCAACGAGCACGGTCGAGCACGCCAACGCCACAATCAGCGCACGCGAAAGCGTGCGCCGTGGCGCACTTACCTTCGACATCTGCGCTTCATACGCCGGCATCAGGACAACCTAGGTTACAAAACTAAAATTGGAATGAAGTTTTGAAGCGCTCGTAAAGGGGCCACAATCCAATTGTCTGAAATAGGCAGGGCTTGGAATTCACACCTTCTGCGTTTTCGCAAGAAAGCGTGATCCCTTTCCCGTGGATGAACTATCGGCATACCGGTCATTGGCCGGTTTGGGAACCGTTGGCGGGCGGAAACCTGCCCGTCCTCGTGTTGACAAGCTTGACTGAAGCTTGAACATGCCGCGGACGTAGCAGTGTCTGGAGGGTGTTATGGCGATGCGCGCGGCGGCTCGTGGTCTGTCGATCTTGATTCTTCTCATTTTCGCCTGGGGGTCTGTAGCGCAAGCGGCCGAAGCCCGCCGGGTGGTGACCTCAAATAATTCCGACTATTTCGGCTTCGATCTCAGATCGGACCAGAATGTCAGCCTCGATCAGTGCAAGACGACATGCCTCGGCGACCCCGCCTGCCGCGCCTTTACTTACAACAACAAGGCCAAATGGTGCTTCCTAAAGTCCGACTATAACCAGTTGAAACCCTTCAGCGGCGCGGTCGCGGGCAAGGTCGTCAATGTCGATGGCGACCCCGATATCGGCGCCCCGCCGGAACTCGCCTTCTTCCCCAACTGGATGGCCGACCAGGCCCAGCAATACCGCAACAAGCTGACCGATCCGGCCTATGACAAGCCGACCGACGGGCTGGAATCACTCCGCGCCGCCGCCGAACAGGCTGCACTGACCGGCGACCATGGGCAGGCCATGAACAAATACGAGGCCGCGGTCTCGGTCCTGCCTGACGACGGTCAGCTTTGGCTCGGTCTGGCGCGTGAAACGCTTGCCATACAGCCGGCCAGCGGCACCTCCGAATCCTACAATCTGCCGGTCAAAGGCACCTCCGCCGCCATCAACGCCTACAAGTTGCTGCGCACCACCAAGACCCGCGCCGAAGTGCTGGCGCTGCTCGGCAACGGCCTCGACCGCCGCGATCTCTACCGTCCGGCCCTGCAGGCTTATGAAGCCAGCCTCGCGCTGGTCAGTTCGCCGGCGGTCAAGGCCGAATATGAGGATCTCAAGGCCCGCAAGGGCTTCCGCGTCATCGATCACTCGATCGACGCCGACACCAGCGCGCCGCGCATTTGCGCGCAGTTTTCCGAGGAGCTGGTCAAGACCGGCGTCGACTACGCCCAGTTCGTCACCGTCGACAACCAGCCGCCCAAGGGCGTCGAGGCCAAGGACAAGCAGATCTGCGTCGAAGGCCTGGAGCACGGCCAACATTACGAAGTGACCTTCCGCGCCGGTTTGCCGGCCGCCATTGGCGAGGTCACCGCCGCTCCGGTCGTGCTGTCGATCTATGTGCAGGACCGCGCGCCGTCCGCCCGCTTCACCGGCGACAGCTTCGTGCTGCCCGCCGGCGCCCGCCGTGGCATCCCCATCGTCACCGTCAACATGAACACCGCGCAGATGAAGCTCTACCGTATCGGCGATCGTTCGCTGGCGCAGCTTCTGTCCGGCTATCAGTTCCTGAAGCAGCTCGACGGCTACGATATCTCCAGCATTTCCGACCAGATGGGTGAGCCGGTCTGGCAGGGGCAGCTGGATATCGCCAACGATCTCAACAAGGACGTCACGACTTCGTTCCCGGTCGACGAAGCCTTGCCGCAGCGCAAGCCCGGCGTCTACGTGCTGACCGCGCAAGCGGTAAATGAAAATGACGAGGACAATTACAATTCGCTTGCCACGCAGTGGTTCGTCGTCTCCGACATCGGCCTGTCGACCTATACCGGCCAGGATGGCCTCAATGTCTTCGCCCGCTCGCTCGGAACCGCCAAGCCGATCGCCGGCGCCGAACTGACGCTGCTGGCCAGGAACAATGAAATCCTCGGCACAGCCACGTCGGACGCCGAAGGCCATGCTGTCTTCAACCCCGGCCTGACGCGCGGCGACGGCGGCATGGTGCCGGCCGTTCTGATGGCCAAGCAGGGCGACAACGATTTCGTCTTCCTCGACATGGGCCGCGCCGGCTTCGATCTGTCCGATCGCGGCGTCGCCGGACGCGCCGCACCGGGCGCGCTCGATGTCTATGCCTGGACCGAACGCGGCATCTACCGCGCCGGCGAGGATGTGCATGTCGCAGCCCTTGCCCGCGACGGCGCCTCCAAAGCGGTGGAAAACCTGCCGCTGACCTTCATCTTCACCCGTCCCGACGGCGTCGAGAACCGCCGCATCGTCGCCGATGGCGTCTCGGCCGGCGGCTATGCCGTCGACCTGCCGCTGGAAGCCAACGCCATGCGCGGCACCTGGACGGTGTCGATCTATACCGATCCCAAGCAGGCGGCCGTTTCCAGCCAGATGTTCCTGGTCGAAGACTTCGTGCCGGATCGCATCGAGTTCGACATGAAGTCCGACAAGCAGGAGATCGCACAGGGCGAAACCGCCAACATCGACATTGACGGCCGCTTCCTCTATGGCGCGCCGGCCGCCGGCCTCGCGCTCGAAGGCGAGCTGACGCTGTCGACGGCGCGCGACTGGGACCGTTTCGCCGGCTATTCGTTCGGCCTTGCCGACGAGCAGTCGGCCGAGCCTTCGGTCACCCCGTTCACCGGTCTGCCGGTGGTCGGCGACGACGGCAAGGCGACCTTCCCGGTCACGGTCGACCAATTGCCCGCGACCACCAAGCTGGTCGACGCCAAGGTCACGGTTCGCATGCGCGAAACCGGCGGCCGCGCCATCGAGCGCTCGCTCAACATCGGCATCCGCCCGCAAGGCCACATGATCGGCATTCGTCCGGATTTCGCCGACAATGAGGTGCCGCAGGGCGGCACCGCCAAATTCAGCCTCATCGCGGTCGACCCCGACGGCAAGCGCGAGACGCTGAAGGGCGCGCAGTGGTCGCTGGTCAAGGTCGAACGCAATTACCAGTGGTATCGCAACAACAACTCGTGGAACTACGAACCGGTCACCTTCACCAAGTCGATCGCCAACGGCCAGGTCGATCTCAGCGCCGATGCCGAGGCGACCGTGACGATGCCGGTCGACTGGGGCCAGTACCGGCTCGAGATCGAGACTACCGACCCCGAGGGACCGGCGACCAGCTATGAGTTCGACGCCGGCTGGTATGTCTCCTCGACCTCCACCGAAACGCCTGACGGGCTCGAGATCGCTCTCGACAAGGACAGCTATGCCGTCGGCGACGTGGCCAAGCTGAAAGTGTCGCCGCATTTTGCCGGCGAACTGCTGGTCACCATCGGCGCCGACAAGCTGCTCAAGACCGTCACGGCAACCGTGCCGGCCGGCGGCAGCACTGTCGAGATCCCGGTCGGTGACGACTGGGGCGCCGGCGCCTACATCACCGCAACCCTGTTCCGGCCCGGCGATGCGCAGGAAACCCGCATGCCGGCGCGCGCCATCGGCGTAAAATGGCTGACGGTCGACCCAGGCTCGAAAAAGCTCGCCGTCACCCTGACGCCGCCGGACAAGACGATGCCGCGCCAGCAGCTGTCGATCCCGGTTTCGGTCGCCGGCGTAGCACCGGGCAGCAATGCCTATGTCACGGTCGCTGCCGTCGATGTCGGCATTTTGAACCTCACCAACTACAAGGCGCCGGATCCGGAGGGCTGGTATTTCGGCCAGCGCATGCTCGGGCTTGAAGTCCGCGACATCTATGGCCGTCTCATCGACGGCTCGCTCGGCACCACCGGCAAGCTCAGGACCGGCGGCGACGGCGCCTCGATGCAGCCGCAAGGCAGTCCGCCGACCGAAAAGCTGGTCGCCTTCTTCTCCGGCCCGGTCCAGCTCGACGCCGACGGCAAGGCAAGGATCGACTTCGACATCCCGCAGTTCAACGGCACCGTGCGCGTCATGGCCGTCGCCTGGACCAAGGAGGCCGTCGGCCATGCCACGACCGATGTCATCGTACGCGATCCGGTGGTGATCACCGCCGGCCTGCCCCGCTTCCTGGCGCCTGGAGATGCAGCGATCATGCGGCTCGATGTCGCCGACACCGACGGTCCGGAGGGCGACTATGCCCTGTCGATCGCCACGACCGGCGACCTCTCGACCGGCGACAAGCCGTTGCCCGAAAAGCTGACTCTCGCCAAGGGCAAGCGCCAGACGCTGACCGTGCCGCTGATTGCACAGACGGCGGGTAATGCCTCGATCACCATCAAGCTCGCCCATGGCGACGGCACCTCCGTCGAGCAGACGCTGTATGTTCCGGTGCGTCCGGCGCAATTGTCGGTCACCAACCGTCTGGTCGTCGACCTCAAGGGCAATGGCGGCTCGCTGCGCGTCGACAAGGAGCTGCTCGCGGCAAGCCTGCTCGACGGCGCCTCGATCAGTGTCGGCGTTTCACAGGCTGCCGCCTTCGACGTGCCGTCGCTGCTGATGACGCTCGACCGCTACCCCTATGGTTGCGCCGAGCAGACCACCAGCCGCGCCATGCCGCTTCTCTACGTCAACGATCTGGCGTCCGGCGTTGGCATGCAAAGCGATCCCGAACTGCACGGCCGCGTGCAGGCCGCCATCTACAAGGTGCTGAGCTACCAGGCTTCTGCCGGCAGCTTCGGCCTGTGGGGTCCGGGCTCCGGCGATCTGTGGCTCGACTCTTACGTCACCGACTTCCTGACCCGGGCGCGCGAGCAGAACTACAACGTGCCGGCCCTGGCGATGAGCCAGGCGCTGAGCAATCTGCAAAACTCGGTCGGTTACGACCAGGACGTCCAGGATCGCGGCAGCGAAATCGCCTACGCGCTCTATGTTCTGGCCCGCAACAAGAAGGCCTCGGTCGGCGATCTGCGCTACTACGCCGACACCAAGCTCGAAGCCTTCTCGAGCCCGATGGCCGTCGCCCAGTTGGCGGCGAGCCTGGCGCTCTACGGCGACGCGCAGCGTTCGGAAACAACCTTCCAGACGGCGCTGCAGCTGGCCAAGTCGACCACCGAATACGACTACTACCGGTCCGACTATGGCTCGCGGCTGCGTGATGGCGCCGCGATCCTGGCGCTCGCCGCCGAATCGAGGCCGGTGCCGACCATCGTGCCGGAGCTGATCCGGCTGGTGGCAAGGGAACGCGCCGATGCCCGCTGGACCAGCACGCAGGACGAGTCCTGGATGCTTCTGGCGGCCCGCGCGCTGAAGTCGGGCAACGACTCGATCACGCTCTCGGTCAACGGCGCGCCGCATGCCGGTGGGTATTCCAACCACCTCAGCGGCACCGACATTGCAGACAGCCCGCTGACCATCGCCAACACCGGCGCCACGCCGCTGCAGGCGGTCGTCACCACGGTCGCCTCGCCGGTAGAGCCCTTGCCGGCCGGCGGCGACGGCTTCACCATCGACCGCACCTACTACAAGCTCGATGGCACCGAAGCCAACGTCACCGAGGCGACGCAGAACGAACGCTACGTGGTCGTGCTCAAGGTTTACGAGCAGAACCGCTGGCCTTCGCGCCTGCTGATCACCGACCTGTTGCCGGCCGGCTTCGAGATCGACAATCCGGGCCTTGTTTCCAGCGCCCAGCTGTCGAACTTCACCTGGCTGGCGCAAACCGACGCCGCCCATCTCGAATTCCGCGACGACCGTTTCGTCGCGGCATTCAATCCCAATGACGGCGATGGCGACCGCAACATCATGCTGGCCTATGTCGTGCGTGCGGTGACGCCGGGCACCTACGCCCATCCGGCGGCCACGGTGGAGGACATGTACCGGCCGCAATATTCGGCCCGCACCGCCACCGGTATGATGGAGATCAAGGCGCCGTAAGGCGCCTTGACGAAGATGAACACGCCGATGTCCGCGACCATCTCCTTCTCCCCGCTATGCGGAGAGAAGGAGCCGGCAGGCGGATGAAGGGCACCACCATGCTCTCCAGAAAATTTCTCCGTCGAACAGGCATCGCCGCCGCCTCCCTCGTCGGCTTTGCGGCGATCGCTGCCGCTTCTCTCTGGGAACTCGACCGCGCTTTTCCGCCGCCGCTGCCCGGAAGGCTCACCGTCTCCACCGAGGTCCAGGACCGCGACGGCCAGCTGTTGCGCGCCTTCGCCACGCCGGACGGTTACTGGCGGCTCGACACTCATCTCGACCAGGTCGACAAGCAGTTCGTCAACATGCTGGTCACCTATGAAGACAAGCGCTTCTGGGACCATGATGGCGTCGATGTGCTGGCGCTGGCGCGCGCCGCCGGCCAGTTCGCCACCAGCGGCCATATCGTCTCCGGCGGCTCGACCCTGTCGATGCAGCTTGCCCGGCTGATCGAGCCACGCGAAAACCGCAGCCTCGGCTCGAAGATCAAGCAGATGCTGCGTGCCATCCAGATCGAGCGGCGGCTGTCCAAGCAGGAGATCCTCGAACGCTACCTGACCTTGGCGCCCTATGGCGGCAATCTTGAAGGTGTGCGCGCCGCCTCGCTCGCCTATTTCGGCAAAGAGCCGAAGCGGCTGACGGTCTCGGAAGCAGCACTGCTCGTCGCCTTGCCGCAATTGCCGGAAAAGCGCCGGCCCGACCGCAATCTCACCATCGCTCATGCCGCCCGCGACCGCGTGCTGACCCGCATGGTTTCGGCAGGCCTGCTTGGCGAGCGCGAGGCCGCGCGCGCCGCCCTCGACGATGTCTCGGGCCTGCGCCGCAAATTGCCGGCGCTGGCGCCGCACGCCGCCTACGCCATGCTGCCCAAGGCCGTGCCCGGCAAGCCACTGCAGCTTATGATCCGCAAAAGCGTCCAGCAAGGGCTGGAACAGGTAGCGCGCGATGCCGCGATCAAGCTTGGCCCGCGCCTGTCGGTCGCCATGGTGATGGCGGACGCACGCACCGGCGACATTCTTGGCGAAGTCGGCTCGGCCGATTTCTTCGATGCCAGCCGCTCCGGCTGGATCGACATGACCAGGATCGTGCGTTCGCCCGGTTCGACGCTGAAGCCGTTCATCTATGGCCTCGCCTTCGAGCAAGGGCTGGTGGCGCAGGAAATGCTGATCGAGGACAGTCCGGTCGATTTCGGCGGCTACCGGCCAAAGAATTTCGACATGGGCTATCAGGGGGATGTCTCGATCCGCCAGGCGCTGCAGCTGTCGCTCAACGTTCCGGCGATCCGCGTGCTCGACTCGGTCGGCCCGGCACGGCTGATGGCGCGCTTCCGCCAGGCCGGCGTCAGCCCGGTGCTACCGGTCAACGAGGCGCCGGGCCTCGCCATCGGCCTCGGAGGCGTCGGCGTAACGCTGCGCGATCTCGTCCAGCTCTATACCGGCCTGGCCAATGGCGGCAAGGCAAACACGCTGCATGACGGCACCGAGCCGGCCAACGACGAGCGCGCCACCGCCACCATCCTCGACGCCCAGGCGAACTGGCAGATCACCGACATATTGTCGGGCGTAAAGCCGCCTGAGGGCGCCTTGCAGCGCGGCATCGCCTACAAGACCGGCACGTCCTACGGCTATCGCGATGCCTGGTCGGTCGGCTTCGACGGCCGCTACGTGCTGGGTGTGTGGGTCGGCCGCGCCGATGCCGGTGCGGTGCCCGGCCTGTCCGGCTATGTCTCGGCCGCCCCCATCCTGTTCGAGGGCTTCGTCCGTTCAGGCCTGACCGCCGTCCCGTTGCCCAGCCAGCCGGCCGGCGTCGTCAAGGCCAGGCGCGAAGACCTGCCGGTGACATTGGCGCGCTTCGGCGCCGGCGCCGACGGACTGGTGCAGGCAGGCCCGACGGAACCGGCGCCAACGATCATTTTCCCGCCCAACGGCGCCCGCGTCGATCTCGCCACCAATTCCGCCGAGGCCTCGCCGCTGGTGCTGAAACTGCAAGGCGGCCGCGCGCCGTTCCGCTGGCTGGCCAATGGCAAGCCGCTCGTCGGCATCGACCGCCGCCGCACTGCGACCTGGCTGCCCGACGGCGCCGGCTATTCGACGCTCACCGTCATCGACGCCGTGGGACGCGCGGCAAGCGTGAAGGTGTTCGTTGAATAGATGGCGCCAAGCGATTCAGGGGATTGGGCTTCTTCGCCCGAGACCCGGCGCGAGGCACCCCCCTGGGGGGGGGGGGGGGGGGCGGGCCGGGGGGGGCCGCGGGGGGGGGGGGGGGGGGGGGGCGGGGGGGGGGGGGGGGCGGGGGGGGGGGGGGGGGGGGGGGGCGGGGGGGGGGGGGGGGGGGGGGGCGGGGGGGGGGGGGGGGGGGGGGGGGCGGGGGGGGGCGGGGGGGGGGGGGGGGGGGGGGGGGGGGGGGGGGGGGGGGGGGGGGGGGGGGGGGGGGGGGTGGGGGGGGGGGG